>CATPAS010000031.1 GCA_955652075.1 uncultured Gaiellaceae bacterium
GATCGCGACCGTGCCGCTCTTGGTCGTTGCGCTCGCGCTCGCGGCTCCGCTTTCGCACGTGCTCCACATCCATTCGGTGACCTTCGTCGTGCTCGCGGAGAGCACGCTTGCGACGGCACTCGTGTTCCCCGTCGCGATGGGCGTCCTGCAAGGCCTGCAGCGCTTTCAAGCGCTGGCGGTTCTCTACGTCTTCCCGTGGGTGATCCGCCTGATCGTCCTCGCCATCCTCGCCGCAGCCGGTTTCAGGCTGGGCGCCGCGCTCGCAGCAACCGTGGTGAGCGCAATTGCCGCGACGGCCCTCGCGATCGTCTTGATTCGGGAGTCGCTCCACGGCGGCAACCGGTTGCCCCGCGACGAGCTCCTCACCTTCTTGCGCTACCTCAAACCGGTCGCAGCAGGCCTCGTCGGGATCGCGCTACTCACGCACGTCGACATCCTCGTCGTCAAGGCCCGCTTCACCGGCCACGAAGCCGGCGCCTACGCCGCGGCATCGGCCTTTGCACGCGTCGGGTTCTTCTTGCCGGCGACGATTCTCGCCGTCCTCTTCCCACGAACTGCGGCGCGCCAGGCTCGCGGTGAGGAGACGGAGGACATTCTCGGCCGGTCGCTGCTTGCAACGGCAGTCTTCTGCGGCGCGCTGGTCCTCGCCTACGCGGCCGCCGGCGTCGGGCTGGTGTCAACCACGTTCGGACCGGATTTCGCGGATGGCGGCAGGGTGCTCGGGCCGTTTGCGCTCGCGATCGGATTGTTCTCGATCGCGAACGTCCTCGTCGGCTATCACCTCTCTCGCGGCGAGACGCGCTACGCCTGGATCGTCGCGGCCGGCGTCGTCGTTCAGGTGGCGGCGCTCGCGGTGTTGCCGTCCAGCTTGCGCGGCGTCGTTTGGACGAATGTCGCCGTTGGCGCGGGGCTCCTGGTCGCCCACGAGGTCCTGGTCGGATCGAGCGTCCCCGCACTACGCGCGGGGCTTCGCCACGCGCGAGTCGCCGTGGATGCCGTCCGCCCACTGGCCCGCGAGGCGATGCTCGTGTTGCTCGCCTCGACAGCCTTCGTCTGCGCGCTCTTCTGGCCCGTCGTCATCCATCTCGGCTCGACGATCGTCGGCTCGCTCGGCTCCGACTCGACCGGATCGGTTGCATGGTTCTGGGAAGCGCGCCACGAGACCGGCTTTCACCTCCTCGGTATGACGCACCACACGCTCAGCGGAGCACCACTCGGTTGGGACGACACGAACGCGCTGAACCTGCAGGTGTTCTTGCCGTACTACCCGACATACCTCGCCGCGCACGTCGTCGGAGATACCGCGGCGTACAACCTCACGCTGCTCGCCGGGTACGTGCTTTCAGGAGTCGCAATGTACGCGCTCGTCCGCTATCTCGGTTGCAGCCGCAGCGTGGCCGCGTGGGCTGGGCTCGCCGCCATCGTGTTTCCGTGGCACCTCGCCCGGGCCGAGCACGTGTCGCTGCTTCACACCGAGGTGCTCACGCTGCTGATCCTTGCGCTCGTCGCCGCTGCGCGGCGGCCGTCACTGCTCCGCCTCGGGCTCATCGGCGCGGCGAACCTCGCCTGCTGGCTCACATCGGGTTACTTCGGCGCGATCGCGATGATCAGCACGGTCGCCTTTGTGCTCGGGGCCGCCTTGACGGCGAGGCGTCGTCGCTGGCTGCTTGTTCTGGGGTCGACCGCGTTCGCGGGCGCCGCGATCGTGCTGCTCGGCGTCGCCGCGGTCGCATCCGGCACCAACGCAGGCGCGGGGCTGAAGCGCGCAGCCTCAGATCTCGCGTTATTCGGAATCCGCCCGGTCGAGCTCGTCGTTCCGTCAATGGGGAACATCGTGCTGGGCGATTCGCTGAATTCGTTCTGGGCCCGCCATATGCACGGGTCAAACACGACGGAGATCAGTAACTACGTCGGTCTGCTTACGATTGCGCTCGCGGTCACATGGGTTGTCATCGCTTTCCGCCGGCGCGCCGCGCTCTCCGCCGGCACGCGGGTCGTCACCGGGGCGCTGGTGGCCACGTTCGTCGTCGGCCTCGCATTCGCTTTTCCGAGCCCGGTCCATCTCTCGGGGCATGCGCTGCCGCTGCCGTCACGTCTGCTCTGGGGGCTCGTCCCCGCGTTCCGCGTCCCGTCGCGCTGGGATCCGCTGCTCATGTCGGCGCTGATTCCGCTCGCGGCACTCGGACTGCAGGCGATCTCCCGGCGTTTCGGGAGCCGGGGCAATCACGCTCTGGTCGGGGGCGCGATCGTGGCCGTCGCAATGGTCGTCTCCTTCCTCGAGCTGGCGACACACCCGGCTGACCGGCGGTTCCGCACGGTCCCCACGCCGCCCGAGTACGCAGCAGTCGAGCGGACGCCGCCTGGAATCCTCGCCGAGTACCCGCTTGGATCGTCGGACATCTACCGCTTCTGGCAGACCAGGCACGGGCGGCCGCTCCTGAACGGGGCGCCACCCGACACGCCGTCCGACTACGTGCGTCGCGTCGTGCTCGACCCGGCCGAGCCCGGCACGGCCGCAGACCTGTCGCTGCTCGGGGTGACCGCGATCGCCCTCCACCCAAAGGCGCACGTCGACACGGAGGTTCCGCCGCGAGAGCCAACCGACACCCGGGAGTTTCGGCTGCTCGGACGCTTCCCCGACGGAGCGGCCGTCTGGCAGGTGGTGGCAGCGCCCGCTCCGGCTCTCGTGACCCTTCCCGGCAGCGGCTTCGCAGCGCCGAGACGGATGGCAGCCGGCTTCATCGGCTATCCCTTGATCTCGACTGCCGGCGTCGGCGTGCTCGAGATTCGCGCGAAGCAGCCCGGGACCATCCAACTGGTGCTCGACGCCTTAAGCGCGAACGGCGCGCGGCGGACGGTCCGCCTCGCGGACTCCAAGCATGAACAGGCGTTCGACATCTCGGGCCCGACTCGCATCTCGGTCAGCGTCGAGGTGCCGCGCGGTGTCTCGCGACTACTCGTGAAGACAGACCCGCCGCCGACCTCGGAAAAGGACGCCATCGTGTTGTCGACGCCCCATGCGACGAAGTCTTCGAGTCCGGCCGCTCTTCACGCAGATCCGGTCTCGGCCGATCCCGGCTTCTGAGCGGGCCCGCCACGCGCATAGAGAACGAGCGTCCGTAACGGCGTCCGCGTCGTGATCCTGGGCATGAGGTCTCGATCCGAGACGCGCCTGTGCGACTGCACCCGGCGGCGCTTCCGCAACGTACTCGGCACCTTCACTGCGTTCCACGCAAGCGCACGCACGATCGCCGCTCCAAGCTTCGGTTGGCCGCGCACCGTGTACCAGACAGCAAGGCCGGAACAGAGTGCGACGTGCAGCGGGAGCATCGTCGCGAGCCGCCCGGCGCCCGCGTTCTTCAGGATCGTGCACAGACGATTCTTGAACGAATGAAACTGGACGAACGGCGGCGGCAGTCCTGCCGCAGTGGCGCCGAGCTTGTGCCGCACACGCGCATCGGCTGCAAAGCCGATCTCCCACCCGGCGACCCAAAGCCGCCAGCACAGGTCGCTCTCCTCGAAGTAGGCGAAGAAGTCAGGATCGAAGAGGCCGACCTCGTCGAGAGCGCTGCGCCGGACGAGCAGCGCAGCTCCCTTCGCCGCGAAGATCTCGTCGGCTGCCGTGAACCGATCCTCCCGCTCGAACGCGCCGCGATGGACCAGGAAGCCGGTCGCGGTGAGGAACGAGCCCGCGGTATCGAGCCGGCTCGGGTCGTCCATCAAGAGGAGCTTCGCCTGGCAGGCTGCCCAGCGTGGCTTGCGACGGAGGTTGTCGACCAGAGCCGACAGGGCACCCAGCTCGAGTGCCGTGTCGTCGTTCAGGAGCAGGATCAGCTCGCCGGTCGAGGCCTCGATTCCCTGGTTGCTCGCACCGACGAACCCGAGGTTCTCTTCGTTGCGCAAAATGGTTAGGCCGGGAAACCGGTGCACAAGCGCTGCGGGCGCTGAGCCCGGCGACGCGTTGTCGACGACGATCACTTCCAGATTCGGGTACTGCTGGTCGATGAGCGAGACCAGGCACGTCTCGAGATCTGGTCCGCCCCGGCTGGTGGGGATGACCACCGAGACCGACTGAAGGCCGTTGTACGGTGCGTCGCGTGGCCCCATCCCTGCACAGGAGTCTGCCCCTTCCGCGCGCCGTTCGTCGCCTCGTGGCCGAGCTGGTCATCGCCGACCGGGAGAAGCGAGGCTCGGACTTCGCTCACGTCGGCCGCTGGCCGGAACAGATCGAGGGCTTCCAGGATCTGACGTTTCTCTTCTCCAGCAGCATCCTCGGCCACGGGATTGCATCGCTGCGCCTCGACGAGGCAGCCTACGTCTATCGGCTCGTCCGCGACCTCCAGCCTCGCACGGCAGTGGAGATCGGCCGCTTTCGCGGCGGCAGCACGTTTCTGATCGCCTCGGCCCTCGGGGACGGCGTCCTCCATTCCTACGACATTCCAACCAGGCAGGGCCGCTCGGGAGCGGAGCTCGACGAACAGCTTCTGGATGCACTCCAACGGTTTGGGCTGGACGACCGCGTTCGCCTGCACGTGGCCGACTCGCGCCGCGCCGACCCTCCGGGTGCTCCGATCGACCTCCTGTTCATAGACGGCGATCATCGCGAGGAAGGTGTGCGCGCGGATCTGGAACGCTGGGGTCAGCTCCTCTCGCCGAGCGGGCACCTGCTCTTGCACGATGCGCTCGACGCTCCGGACTTCGTGACGTCGCACTCACCGGGTCCAGCACGTGTCGCCGCGCAACTCGGCGAGGAGTACAAGCGCCACACGGGCGCTGGGTCGCTTGCGCACTTCGAACGCACGTAGCCGCGTGCGGATTCTGATCCTCAACTGGAAAGATCTTGCTCACCCCGCCGCGGGAGGGGCCGAGGTCCTCACGGAGGAGGTTGCCCGCTCGCTCGTCACCAAAGGACACGCCGTGAAACTGTTCGCGGCGGCGGTTGCGGGCCGGCCCGAGCGCGAGACGGTCGAAGGCGTGGAGATCGTCCGCCGAGGGAGCAGGCTCGGTGTTTATCGCGCCGCGCGTAGATTCTGGTCCGAGGAAGGTGCGGGCCGCTTCGACGTCGTTGTCGACGAGATCAATACGAGGCCGTTTCTCACCCCGCGCTGGATCCGCGACACGCCGGTAGTCGCGCTGATCCATCAGCTTGCGCGTGAGATCTGGTTCGACGAGACGCCGTTTCCCCTGTCCGCGCTCGGCCGCTACGTCCTCGAGCCCTGGTGGCTGCGCGCGTACCGCGACGTCCCGGCGTTGACGGTGTCCCGGAGCAGCGCGCAGTCGCTCGAGCACTACCACGGCTGGCGCGACGTCACGGTCATTCGCGAGGGCTACACCCCGCAGCCGATGCCGTCGGTCGAGCGCGAGACCGCGCCCACGGTCGTCTTTCTCGGCCGCCTCGTCGCGATGAAGCGGCCCGAAGACGCAATCGAAGCCTTTCGCCTGCTCAGGCGGCAGTTTTCGTCGGCTCAGCTCTGGGTGATCGGGGACGGGCCTCGTCTGCCGGGCCTTCGCAAGGACGCTCCGGCCGGTGTCGAATTCCTCGGACGCCTGAGCAGGAGCGTCGTGCTCGACCGGCTCGCGCGGGCACACGTCCTCGTCGCGACGTCGGTGCGTGAAGGCTGGGGCCTCAGCGTCAGCGAAGCCGCGGCCTGTGGCACGCCGGCGATCGGCTACTCCGTACCCGGTCTCGTCGACTCCATTCCGGCGTCGGGGGGAGCGCTGGTCCCGGCAAGACCGGAGCTCCTAGGCGAGGCGCTCTCCGAGTTCTTCGCGGGCCGGCTCCAGCTGCAGCCGACGATCTCGACGGCACCGTGGCCCGACGTGGCGACTAGCGTCGAGCTCCGTCTGCTGGAGGTCGTCGAAGCATGGTCACGAGGCCGCGCCACATCCCGTAACCGTGCGCGGCGACGTACAGGGGCGTGACTAGGGCAAGGGACGCAACTTCGACTGCAGTGCGGCGACGAGCCAGCCCGAGAGTCGCGGCAGCGAGCGAGGTTGCAACGACCGCAGCAGGTGCTAGACGCGGCTTCTTCAGCGCCGCGACGACGAAGGCGGCGCTCAGCGGATAGAACGCGACCACTGCAGGGAAGAAGCGTGACTCGGGCCGGCCGTGCCCGTCGAGGAAGACGACGCCGCGATGGACCGAATGTCGTACGAAAGAACCGACTGAGGTCCGAGGCCTGTAGACGCAGCTGAACGCGGGAGACACACTGATCCGCTCACGCTCCGCGATCCACCGGAGCAACGGCGTGTCGTCGTTTGCCTCGCGCAGGTCTGCAAACCGGCTGCGAAACGCCGCGATTGCCTGAAGCAGAAGCTCTCGCGGCGCCAAAAAGCAGGTGGTCCCTTTCGGATACCGGTCGAACTCCTCCGGCCCGAAGCTTGTCTCGCGCGGGTCGTCGAAGTAGTCGCTCCAGGCCAGCTCTGCGATCAGCCCCCAGAAGGAGCCGAGCAGATCACCGTCGGCGGCGACGTCGACATGCGCGGTCCAGACCGGTGCGAGCTCCAGGCGTCGCCGGACGTGGGCAAGGCTGTCGGCGTCGATCAGCACTCGCCCGTCGAGAAGCAGGACCCAATCGCCCTCGGCCGCCTCGACGCCGCTGCGGCGCGCCTCGAACCTACCGCGGTTTGGTTGACCGACGATCCGCAGCGGAGCTCGGTCTGCCACGGCGTCCCGGGCGACCGCGGCGCTCTCGTCGGCCGACCCGTCGTCGACGAGGACGATCTCTGCGTCGAACCCGCCCTTCGCCAAGGCCGCCAGGAGTGATTCGATCGTCTCCGTGAGGCTGGCTGCCTCGTTGAAGACCGGAATGACGACGCTGAGAGACGGCTTGGCCACGGCAACGCCGAACCGTACCCGGCGCCGCCGCTAGGGTTGCCCGATGCTCGAACGCGCCGAC
>CATPAS010000032.1 GCA_955652075.1 uncultured Gaiellaceae bacterium
ATGCGGAGCCGTTCCTCAGCGCCGATTCGCATGCCGACCCGACGCGATTCGTCGCCTCGATCCGCGCGCTCGGCGAGGTCGTCGTCTTCCCGACGCACGACGGGCAGCTGAACCTGATCGCGCGGCACCTCGGCGATCTCGAGGTACTCGCCCCTTTTCCCGACTGGGAGATCCTCGAGCGGGTTCAGAGCAAGCGCAGCCAGCTCGACCAGGCCGTGGCCGCCGGCGTCGACGTGCCGCGGACGCACTATCCTCGGACAGCTGCCGAGGCACGCGCGGCAGCGGAGGAGCTCGGCCTGCCGGTGCTCGTCAAACCGGAGCATCCCGTCGGCTTCAAACAGCGCTTCCGCCGGCAGGCGTTCCGTTGCGAGTCTCTCGATGAGGTCGAGGACGCCTACACGCGTGCCGAGGAGTTCGGAGCGATGGTGCAGGAGCTCATTCCCGGCGGCGACGACACGCTCTACACCGTCGGCAGCTACGTCGCGCGCGACGGCCGTCCGCTCGGCGTCTTCTCCGGCCGGAAGCTGCGGCAGACGCCGCCCGGCATCGGCACGTGTCGCGTCGGCGAGGCGGTCTGGGTGCAGGACGCCGTCGACGCAGCGCTGCGGCTGCTCGAAGGATTCGGCTACTTCGGTCTGTCGCAGGTGGAGTTCAAACGCGATCCGCGTGACGGCAAGTTCCGGCTGATGGAGGTCAACCCGCGTCTCTGGCAATGGCACGGGCTTGCCGCTGCATGCGGCGTCGACCTGGCGCGGATCGCCTACGCGGACCTCGTCGGCGAGGCGCCTCACAAGGTCACGATGAACGGGGAAGGGAAGCGCTGGGCGATTACCCTGCTGCCCGGCGAGCGTCCGGCTCTTCAGCGACCGCCGTACGTCGACGCCGTCTTCGCACGTGACGACCCGAAGCCTGCCGTAGTCCACCTCGCGCGCGTCGTGCGGAGCGCGCTCCGATGATTCCCTCCGCAATCGAGCGCCGTGCTCGCTGGGTGCTGGATTCGATCGGCGCGACGGAGGTCGGCTTCGGCGACGATCTGCCGTACAACGCGGACGCGTGGGCGCGGGTCGACAGTGGGGAACGTCCTGACGGCGACGATGTCGCCGAAGGCTTCTTCCACCTTGCGCGCGTCGAGGAGAGAGCCGGCCCACGCGACGAGCACGGTCGCTTCCGTGCCGAGTGGTCGTGTCTCGACCCGCTCGACCCGCCGCTCGAACGGCTGCGGCGCAGGCTCGGCGTCGCCGCAGACGCCGGTCCGCGTTTCACGGTCGCCCTGACGCATGACGTCGACGCGCCCTGGCGTTGGACCCGGATCGGCCTGCGAGGCGCGGCTGCGCGGTTGAAGCAGAACGTCCGTCAGGCACGTCTCGGTCCCGCGGTGCGCGAAGCCACGGGTCTCGCGACCGCGCCGGTGCATCTCGTACGCGGGACCGACCCGAACTGGCGGTTCGAGCAGATCCTCTCCGAGGAGCGACGCCGCGGTGCGACAGGCTCGACGTTCTACGTGATCGCGAGCCACCACGACCCGCACGACGGAGCTTCGCCCGAGGAATACAGCCGTCTCCGGCCGCGGCTCGTCGAGACGCTGCTCGACGCGGGCGCCGAGGTCGGCCTGCACGGCAGCTACGCCGCCGCGGACGACGCGGTCCGCCTCGTGGCGGAGAAGCAGAAGCTGGAGGCGTTAGCAGGCCCGGTCGCGGGCCACCGCTACCACTACCTCCGCGTGGATCCGCACCGAAACCTCGCACCTCTTGCCGCCGCCGGCTTCCGCTACGACACGACGCTCGGCTTCGCGGACGCAGTCGGCTTCCGCGCCGGCATCGCGCGACCGTTCCGGCCTTGGGACTTCGAGCGGGACGAGCCCCTCGACCTCATCGAGGTTCCGCTCGCAGCGATGGACGCGACGCTTGCGGAAGAGCGCTATCTCGGCCTGTCGGCGAGGCGCGCCGAGCCGCAGCTGATGAGATTGCTGGACTGGGCCGCGGAGCATGGCGGCGCTTTCGCCGTCCTCTGGCACCCTGACCGCTTCGACCCCGCCACCTCCGGCGGGTGGGACCGGCTCTACTCGAGGCTGTTAGTCGGAGTTCAGGAGCGCGGCGGCAGCTGTGTGCCGGCCGCCGAGCTCGTGTCGTCCCACTCGACCTGATCGAAGTAACGCAACGCCCGGCGAGTCGGGCGCGCCCGGGCGCTCAGCTGCGCCAGCTCTTCATGCGAGATCTCGCCGAGCGCGCTCTTGACGCCGAGATACGGGAGGTTCAGGTCCTCCTGGTAGACGATCGTGGAGATGCGCGGATTGATCTCGATCACGTGGTCGCCGACGAGCTGGATGTTGAAGAAGTACTCGATGCCGAGCTCGGCAACGATGCGCTGCGCGACCTCCATCAGCCAGTGGTCCTGCAACGTCTCGAAGTACATGGCCAGCCCGGCCCGAATCGATTCACGCGTCTTTGCATGTCCGAGCAGAACCTGGCCCGAGCGGGCGATCCCGTCCACGGTTCGCTCCCGCCCCTGCGCGAGCTCCATTACCAGCAGGTCGGGACCGCCCTCTTCGGGGAGAACCTCCAGTACGTCCTTGAGGCGCATCGCGAGGTTGCCGGGCCGCTCTTCGATCAGCTGCTTCGCCCGGTCGACCGTCGCGTCGAGTACGCGAAAGCCACGTGAGCCCGAGCTGAACACGGGCTTGAAGCAGACCGGGCGCTCGGGGTAGCCGAGCTCCTCCGCCGCGAGGGCGAGCGGGCGGGCGCCGCTGACTCTGCGCCAGGCCGGCGCGCGCAAGCCGAGACGCTCGAGCAGCGAGTAGGTCGCCGCCTTGTCGTTCGCCGTTCGGATCGTGTCCGGCGGGGACACCATTACCGTCGTGCCCATGAAGCGCTC
>CATPAS010000033.1 GCA_955652075.1 uncultured Gaiellaceae bacterium
GCTCAAAGGCCTCGATGAGGACGCCCTCGAGTGGCGAGCCGACGAGCGCGGCAATAACGTCCGCGAAACCGTCTGGCACATGGCGCGGTGGATCGACCTGCTCACGCGCATCCTCGGCGGGACGCAGCCTTCGACAGAGCGATGGTTCACCGATGGCTGGGCCCAACGGACCGGCTACGACCCCCGCGGCATCGGCGACGACGGACTTGGCGCGCTGACCGGGTACACGTTCCAGGAAGTGCTCAAGATCCCGCGTCTCACCGCGACGGAGCTGGTTCGGTATCTCGACTCGGTCATCAGCCCGCTCGCGCAACGTCTCCGCGCGCTTCCTGACGACGAGGCCGCCGCGAGGGCGGTCCGCCGTGCGACCGGGATCCTCCAAGGTTGCTTCGCCCACGTCGGCGAGATCGACGCGCTGCTCGCGATCCGCGAGCGCTCCGCGCAGCGCGCGTCAGCCTAGGACTCGCGTGGACTTCGACCTCACCTCCGAGCAACAGGCCATCCGCAGGCTCGCGAAGGACTTCGCGGACCAGGAGATCGCCCCCGGGGCGCGGGAGCGCGATCGCGGGGAGACCTTCCCGAAGGACGTGCTGCGCAAAATGGCGCCGCTCGGTCTCCTCGGCGGACCCGTGCCAGAGAAGTACGGCGGCATCGGGCTCGACTTCGTCTCGCACGCCCTCGTGACAGAGGAGGTCGGTCGCGCGGACTCGTCGGTGCGAACGACGCTGTCGGTCCAAATCTCGCTCGTCGAGATGACCATCCTCAAGTTCGGCACGGAGGAGCAAAAGCAGCGCTGGCTTCCGTCGCTCTGCAAAGGCGAGGTCATCGGCTGCTTCGGTCTCACCGAGCCCGAGGTCGGGAGCGACGCGACGAAGCTGCGAACGACCGCCAAGCGCGACGGCGACTCATGGGTCCTCCGCGGCCGAAAGATGTGGATCTCCAACGGGTCGGTGTCGAAGCTCGCCCTCGTGTTCGCTCAGGGCGATCCCTCGAAGGAGGCCAAGGGAATTACCGCGTTCGTCCTGGAGCGCGACCGCCAGTCCTACGGCAGCCAGGCGCTGCACGGGAAGCTCGGGCTGCGCTCGTCGGACTCGAGCGAGCTCATCCTCGACGACGTGCGCGTCCCCGACGCGAACCGTCTTGGCGAGATTGGCGACGGCTTCAAGATCGCGATGACCGCGCTCGACTCTGGCCGCTACTCGGTCGCGGCGGGCGCCGTCGGCGTGGCGCAAGCGTGCATCGACGCATCTGTGCAGTACGCGACCACGCGCAAATCCTTCGGCAAGCCGATCGCTGGACATCAGCTCGTGCAGGAAATGATTGCCGACATGGTCGTCGAGACCGAGGCCGCGCGGCTTCTCGTGTGGCGCGCCGGCGATCTCAAGGACAAGGGACGGCCGAACACCCGCGAGACGAGCATCGCGAAGCTCTATGCGTCCGAGGCGGCGCAGCGCGCGGCCGACAACGCCATCCAGATCCACGGCGGTTACGGCTTCTCCGACGAGTTCCCGGTCGAGCGCTACTGGCGCGATGCGCGTGTGAACCGGCTGTACGAAGGCACGACGCAGATCCAGAAGCTCATCATCGGCCGCTTCGCGACCGGCATCGACGCGATCGCCTGATGGAATGGGACGAGTCCGCCGAAGGAGTCCTCGCCACCCTCTGCCGAATGGTGCCGGACACGATCCGCGAGCTCGCGAAGGCCGCCGCGCACGACGAGGCCGAATCGGTCGCGGGCGAGCGTGATGCCGCGAGCGTGAGCATCGACGACGTGATCCGTGGCTGGATCCGCGTGACGCCACCCCAGCAGCGCAACGGCATGGTCGCCGTCATCGAAAGTCTTGGACTCGAGCCGGAGATCTACGAGACCGAGCTGCAGTCTGACGAGGGGTGGGAGGAAGAGCCCGAAGACTCGGGCATGTGATGTTCCGGCTCGACGGCAAGGTCGCGATCGTCACCGGCGGGGCACGCGGGATCGGCGCCGAAACGGCGCGGGTGTTTCGCGAGTCAGGAGCCACCGTCGTCACGTGGGATGTAGCGGACGGCGCGGACGCGCGCGTGGATGTGACCGATGTGGCCCAGGCCGCGAAGGCCGCCGCCACGGTGGCCAAGGAGCACGGCCGGATCGACATCCTGGTGAACAACGCCGGGATCCTCCGCGACGCGCAGCTCGTGAAGTCCAAGGGCGACGAGATCACCGGCGTCATGAGCGAAGCGGACTTCGATGCGGTGATATCGGTGAACCTTCGCGGCGTCTTCGCCTGCACGCAGGCGGTCGCGCCGACGATGATCCGACAGCACTCCGGCCGAATACTCAACGCGTCGTCCGTCGTCGGTCTCTACGGAAACTTCGGGCAGACGAACTACGTCGCGACGAAAGCCGCGGTCATCGGCATGACGAAGGTCTGGGCACGCGAGCTCGGCCCGAAGGGGATCACTGTGAACGCGGTCGCCCCGGGGTTCATCGGGACCGAGATGGTGCGACAGATGCCCGAGAAAATTCTCGCGACCATGGTCGAGCGCACCCCGATCCGACGCCTCGGCGAACCAAAGGACGTTGCATACGCGTATCTCTTCCTCGCTTCGGACGAGGCTTCCTTCATCAACGGGGTCGTTCTTTCGGTCGACGGCGGTGTTGTCGTCGGCACGTAGGCCACTTCACCTAATCATCACCGTTTCGGCACCTCACGACATCCCAACACAACACTCGTCACCCCACTATGTGGACATGGGAGCACCGCTTCGCATCGCATTGATCGCGCACGACGCGCCCAAGACCGACATGCTCGAGTGGGCGCGATGGAATCGCGAGCTGCTCTCGCGGGCGAAGCTTTACGCCACGAAGCACACGGGGGAGCTCGTCGCCGCCGACGCTGGTCTGCGGATCGAGCTGCTGCTCAGCGGACCGCAGGGCGGCGACGCGCAGATCTCCGCGATGATCACACGCCGCGAGATCGACCTGGTCGTGTTCTTCTGGGACCCGCTCGCGACACAGGCGCACGCGTCCGACGTGAGCGCGCTCATTCGCCTCGCGGTGCTGCACGACGTTGGCATCGCATGCAACCGCCGCTCGGCGGACCTCATGATCAGCTCACCGTTACTCCGCAGTGGCTCGGTCGCGGTCGCCTCTTAGCGTCCGCCCTCGAGTAGAACGAGCCGAGCCTGCTCGGCAGAGCCAGCTCTCACCGTCGCCGGGAGTACCAGCGCCCTCGTCGTGGTGGTGGCGGTCTCGTCGTCCAGCCGGCACGCCGATGGTGCCCGTCGCTGACTTTCTCGAGCTACTGCAACGCGGGCGCCCGCGTCAGTAAGCGCAACGCGAGAGCCGCGAGCCAGGTCCATCCGGCGACGATCGAAATGCGCTGGAGAACGCCGACCGGCGCATCCGGCCAGATGCCCCGCTCGTCGAGGACTGAAGCTGCGGTCGACGCGACGAAGAGGCTATAGATGAGCGCGCCGACGCCGAAGGAATAGACGGCCCATCCGCGCGCCGCCGGAACCTTGGAGAAATGCCGGGCCATCACGAACGCTGCGAAGGCGAGCGAGGTAAAGGCAACGAGGCCGGCAACGCCATGGATCCCGCCGTGGGGCGTCCGCGGGTCGGACGCGCTCGAGCCCGGGGGATACCCGAGCGCCGGATCGGTCACGAAGACGCCGGCGACGATCAGC
>CATPAS010000034.1 GCA_955652075.1 uncultured Gaiellaceae bacterium
CGCCACGACAGGCGCGACTTGATTATCCGCAAGATGCTTGTCGATTCCGGCATCGAGCCGATGGAGCCGAAAGCCGATGAGGAAGACCGTCGCGGCAAGGAGCACGGCCGGCTTCCAGATCGGGCGCGCCGCGCGCACGGGGCGGCCACGCGCGCCGATCCAAAGGCAGCGTGCGAGCAGGTAGACGAGCGGAGGATAAGCGAGCGGCACGCTCGTGAAGATGTTCCCGTGGTTGAAGTACCAGAGCGAGACCGAGAACGACAACAGAGCGAGCAGGTCAAGGTTTCGAAGTGACAGCGGCCTGCGGAAGTCCGCGAGCCCGAGCAAGAAAGCGGCGCAGAATGCGAGCCAGACCGAGAGGCTGTTGATCTTCTTGCCTCCGAATGCGCCCTCGTAGCCGCGAGCCATCTTCCACGCGACCTGTGGCCCTGTCCAGGCTTCCGTCACCCTGGTCGAGCGGTCATCGACCTTGCCCTGCGCGATCTCTCCGGCGTCGACGTGCTTGTTCTTGCTCCACCAGACGTGCACCGTCCAGCACCCTCCCTGCGCCCCGGCGGAGCATTTCGACGGGTCGGCGTCGTAGGTCGCGTCGGTGACGCGTCCCTTGCGCGGATAGCGGTCGAGCCAGTCCGCGACCTTGTCGTCGCCCAGGAAGAGGGCAGTGGCGCGCTCCTTCGTGAGTCGAGGCTTGGAAGCCGAGCGTGTGGGAGCCGCCGGGGCGGTCGGAACGAAAGCCGCTGCCGCGAGCACGGCGACGGCCACGGACAGGAGAAGCCTCAGTGCCGTCTCCGGAACGACCAGAGCTTGTTGCCGACGAAGTTCGCCGGGGTGACCGTGATGATCGCGATCGCCTGCGCCACGATCTTCCCGAGTCCCAGCTTGACGAGCAGAGTGAGTATGGCGAGGTTGCCCACGTAGACGATCACCGACACCACGAAGAAGCGCAGGCCCTGGTGGCCGAAGTGGCCGCGATCTCGGCGGAAGGTCCAAAGCCGGTTCCAGAGGTAGTTGTTGGTCACGGCGACGAGGAACGAGCCGGTCGCCGCGAGGCGGTAGTGCAGATCGGCGCCGTCGAGCAGCGCCACGTAGACGACCAGGTTGACGATGTAGCCCGACGCCCCAACGGCGCAGAACTTCGCCAGCTCCTCCCAGTTGCTCCGCTGGCGCAGGGCGCGATTGGCGCGGGCGCGCAGACCCACGGCGACGGCTGCGTCCCGCTCCTCCATGCGGCTGGAAAGTAGCGGTTAGGCCGCGGAGCGGCGTGCTGGAGCGAATCGCAGCTCGGCATCGAACGGGATGCGCTTGCTCTCCACGATCGCCGCGACCAGCTGCCCATCCTCCGTGACGACGACGTCCTGAAGAGGTCCGAGCTGCCGTCCGTTCCGCTCGACCTGCCGGCCTCGCAACCGGCCGAGCGCGAGCGTGCGAGAGCGATAGAAGTCGAGCTCGTGCTGCTCGAGGAGGACTAGCGGCGACAGGATTCGGATCTCGTCGTCGCCGATTGCCGCCGTCGGCAGAGGCAGGAAGCGGTGCTCCTCATCGCCGCAGAGGAGATCGAGCCCAACCGCACGTTGAGCGTTCGGATCGAGGAGCAGGTCGACAGGCCGCGCGAGCTGGATCCCGTGCAGGCGCACAGGCAGGCCCAGCAGCTCGTCTCCCGTTCTCTCCCTCACCCGCCGCCATCGTGCCCGGACCGACCGGACGCAAACGTGTCAGAACCCCTCTTCACCCAGGAGAGGCACGAAACGGCAGGGAACCGAGCGCAGAACGGCCGGGCCTTCCGGACTGCGGACGATCACCTCGAGGCGCTGCATCCCCCGCCGCCCGACCGGCACGACGAGGCGGCCGCGCGGCTCGAGCTGGTCGTACAGCGTCCGTGGCAGCTCCGGCGCCGCTGCTGCAACCGCAATCGCGTCGAAGGGCGCACGCTCCGGGAGGCCACGCGACCCGTCGCCGACATGAACGCGGACACCGCCGTAGCCGGCTGCCGCGAGGTTCGCTCGCGCACGATCGGCGAGCTCCGGGATGCGCTCGATCGTGTCGACCTCCTCCGCGAGCTCGGCGAGCACTGCGGCCTGGTAGCCGGAGCCCGTTCCGACGTCCAGAACGCGTTCGGCGCCGGCCAGCGAGAGCGCCTCGCAGATCCGGGCGACCATGTACGGCTGGGAGATCGTCTGGCCGTCCCCGATCGGCAGCGCCGCATCGTCGTAGGCGCGGTTGCGCACCTTCTGCGGCACGAAGAACTCGCGTGGGACTCGTTCCATCGCGGCGAGCACCCGCTCGTCGACGACGTCTCTACCGCGCAGCTGCGCGTCGACCATTCGGCTCCTGGCCTCGGCGGCGGGATCAGGCGGCACGCGTGAGCGTACGCGCGTACGCGGGAGGCGGCACGCCGAAATGCCGGAGGACCGCGGGTGTGACTTCGACGATCGACTGCGGCTGCGCCTCGATCCCGATCGTCAGCATCGGGACCTCCGAGTCCCCACGCCGCAAGGAGCCGTGGCTGCCTCCGCCGGAGTGATGACGGCCCGCCAGGTCGGCGAACTCGAATCCCGGCGCAGCCGAGACGATCACTTCGCCGGCGTTCGGGTTGTTCAGCGCGGCCCACGCCCGCTCCGGGCCGCCCGGATACGCGAGCAGTCCCTCGTCCCCGGTCGTGTTCCACCCGCCCCGGTCCGGCGCGAAGCGCAGCTCCTCGCGTTCGCGACGCGCGATCGCGTCGCCTCCTTCGAGGAACAGCACCGTCTCTGCGGACTCTGCCTCGTCGAGCCGCTCGGCGAGCGATCGTGCGGCCGGCGCACCGCCCCCGACCCGGTAGACCATTCCGGCCCGGTTCGACGCGGTGACGAGCACGTCGTCGAGGTCGCCGAATGACGCCTCGAGCCGAACGTGCCGGTCGACGTGCGTCTGGCCGTGGTCCGAGCAGAGCACCACGGCGTAACGCTCGAGGAACTCATCGGGCCCGCCAGCCGCGTCGAGGAGCGCACCGATCGCCGCGTCGCTCCGCGTCAGGGCTTCGAAGGCCTCGTCGGGACCCCGTGCGTGAGAGGCAAAGTCGTAGTCCGGGAGGTAATACACGAGGAAGTCGAAGCCGTCGCGGGTGACGAGCCAACGCCCGACCGCGGCCGCATAGGCGTCGATGGAGCCGTGTGACCGTCCGAACACGGCAAGCGGAGCGCCGGTCGGATCCGACTCGAACAGGTTGTAGAAGAAGAAGCGCTTCGGTCCGTAGGCCGGGATCGTCAGGCCCGGAAGCGTCGGCAGATGAGGCGTTCTTCCTCGGTAACAGGTGATGTTGATCGCGGCCGTGGTGAGCCCTGCATCCTCGAGCGCCTCATAGACGGTGACCGCCTCTGCGCCGAGATGGAGACGGTTCATGTTGATGATCGTGTCGAGGAGGGAGCGTGCCATCCCCGCCGCCCGCACCGCTCCGAACGAGGAGCCGTACTCGACGGGCCGCGCACGCTCTCGGTCGTACCAGACCAGGTGTGGGATGCGATGGATATCCGGGTGCGCACCGGTGGCGATCGACGAGAGGCACACCGGCGTCAACGACGGGAACGTCGAGATCGCCTGCGAGTAGGACCCCTGTTCGGCGAGGAACGAAAGCGCAGGTGCGCGACCGTCGCCTACCGCCGACTCGAACATCGACGGCGTCAATCCGTCGATGACGATCAGGATGAGCTTCTTAGTCCTTGGCAAGCGAACGCAACCCGGCGTAGCGCTCGCCCGCGCGGCCGCGCAGCCGGCCCGCGAGGGCGGGAACGAACGTCGCCTCCAGGTAACCCGCGATCGGAATCCAGGCGACGGCGGCAAGCACTACTGCGGCGACGGCGATGAAGATCGCGGTGCCGAACCGGGAGCCCCCGCGGCGCAGAGTGCCCGAGACCAGTTGCGCCGCGCCGATGGAACCGAGCGCGCCGCCCACGCCGCCGCCGACCGCCTCGCCCCACTGCCCAAGGGCGAAGCCGATCCCGACACCGGCGCCTGCGGCGAGGACGACCGCGGCCGTCACCGCGGCCCGTGTCCCCGTCAGGAATCCCGCCAGCAGCACGCCCGCGGCAACGCCGAGCCCTGCGCAGACACCGATCCAGTACCAGCTCCCCATCCGAGACCGAGTGTAGTTTGCGCGGCCCGTTTGCAGGAGCGTGTGGACATCGAGGAGCAGCCGTAGCTCGCCGAGCGTTTCAGAGTGGCGGCCGCACCGGCGCTCGTCCTCGTGAAAGGCACGCATCGTCGACCGAATCGACGGGCGTTGCAGCGCTCCGAAGATCGACGACATGCTCGCGTCCCATCTCGCTGCTGCGGCCGCCTAGCGGCAAACCGGTTCCCGCCCGTCTCCGTAGGTCCGATGACGCCCGGGCGCCACTGCCCCGGTGCCCGGGCGCCCCTACCGACCGGCGCCAGAGTTAAGAGGGCGACCCGCACAACCGAGGTAGACGGGGCGCCCGGCTCACGCCCGGTGCCCCGTCATCGCTGCTCGAGCCTACGGATGACGGCGAGACCGAACTCGGCCGCGCGTGCACCGTCGACGACGCGATGGTCGAAAGTCAGCGACACGTAACCGGTCTGCGCTGCAATGACCTCCCCGTCTCGGACGACCGGCCTCGGCCCGATGCGACCGATGCTGAGGATGGCGACCTCCGGGTGGTTCACGATCGGCGTCTGCATGAGGCCCCCGAGCTTGCCTGCGCTCGTCACGGTGAACGTCGAGCCGCGTAGCTCTTCCGGCTTGAGCGTTCCCGCACGCGCGCTTTCGGCGAGGCGCGCGACGTCCGCCCCCAGATCTTCCGTGGAACGCGTGTCGCAATTGCGGACGACCGGGACGACGAGCCCGTCGTCGGTCTGCACGGCGACGCCGAGGTCGTAGCGATCCAGATAGACGATCTGGTCTCGCTCGAGGCGCGCGTTCAGCTCCGGGAATTCCCTCAACGTCTCGGCGCAGGCCTTCAGCACGGTCGCGACCAGCTGCTTCAGATCCAGGCCTGAGAAGTCGCACTCCTCCACCCACGTGACCGCGGGCACCTCGCGGTGCGCGCGTGTCATGTGCTCGGCGATCGCGCGCCGCACTCCGCGCAACGGCTCGCGTCTGCCCTCGCTCGGGCTCGCCGCCGCGCGCACGTCCTCTTCGGTGATGCGTCCCTGCGGCCCGGTACCGGTGACGGTCCCGAGATCGACGCCGAGCTCCTGCGCGATCTTGCGGACGAGCGGCGTGACCCGTGCTTTAGTGGCGAGCTCGGGTGCCGCGGCCTTCGTCGCGGCCCGCGGCCGCTCGCCGTCGGGGTCACCGCCGATGACGACGAGCACGGTCCCGACCGGGACGATCTTCCCTTCGTCGACGAGGATGCTGGTCACGGTCCCCGCGGCCGGCGACGGGATCTCGACGGTGGTCTTGTCGGTCTGGATCTCGACGAGCGGGTCGTCCTCGGCGATTTCCTGCCCCTCGGAGACGAGCCAGCGCGAAATCTCGCCTTCCGTCAATCCTTCGCCGAGGTCCGGGAGCTTGAACTCGTAGGCCACGGTCAAATTCTTATCGCGTCGTGGCGCAGGACGGCGTGCACACCTTTGACGCCGTTGACGAGTTGGGTGACGCGCAGGTCGACGACGACGCTCGCCAGCGCGAGTGCGTCGACACGTTCGACCTCGAGCTCACGTTCCATCAGCTCGAGCATCGCATCGGTGGCAACGGCGGCCGCCTCGTCGAGATCCTCGTCGAAGCCGAAGGTCAGCCAGGCGTCGGGCGTCCAGGCGATCGGGGTCTTGACCTCGAGGCGGTCTTCGAGCGAGAGCGTGAGCTCGAGCCGGTCGAGCGGACACTCGATCGCGGTCTGCGAGACCTCACCGTCTCCCTGGCGTGCGTGGCCGTCTCCGGCCGAGAAGAGTGCGCCGTCGACCGGAATCGGGAGGAACACGGTCGTGCCCGCCACGAGCTCCGTGCAGTCGATGTTGCCGCCCCAGCGGCGCGGCGGAGCAGTCGGATGCACGCCCGACTCGGGCGGAGGCATTCCGAGCACGCCCGGAAAGGGTCGCAGGTCGACCTCACGTCCCTGTGGATCCCGGCCGACGCCGGCCTCCGCGTCGAGGCTCCAGCGCAGGAGGTGCGTCTCCCCGTCGCTCAGGCGGAGCCGGTCGTTGAGCGGTGTCGGCCAGCCGCCGGCGATGGTCGCGCCCCAGCCGCCGACACGGACCTCGTCGATGCGGACTGCGAGGGTCTGGCCTGCGCGAGCGCCGCGCACCTCGATCGGGCCGATCAGCGCATGTCCGTCGTCGAGCTCTTCGTCGCGAGGCTCGAACTTCTCGCCGGGCGCCACGTTCCAACCCGAGTCGAGACACGAGAAGGCAACGGCGTCGCCGCTCTCGATCGTCAGGATCGGCGCCAGGTCACGCGAGAAGTGACCGTGCAGGGTGCGTCGCTCGAGTGGAATCTCGTGCGTCATGCGCGAGGCAGCCCGATCCACGCGTCACGCGGGGCCAAGAGGACGCGCAGACCGCCGCGCCTGCCGTCCTCGAAGGATTCCCACAACGAGACGGCCTGCCAGTCGTCCGCATCGAGCTCGCGCGCGATCTCCGCAGGGACGTAACCGGCCTGCACGCGGCGTCGTTCGTCCCATACGCCGATCGCGTTCGGATCGTGCTCGTTGCTCGGCTCGGCCACGAGCGCAAGCCGCCGGCCCGCAGCAAAGGCGTCGTCCTGCAGCGCGTCCAACCGATACGAGACGCCGGCGACCTTGATCACGCGGATGCGAGCGTCTTCGCCGCGCACGAGCTCGCCGGTCGCAGCATCGCGCAACCGAAACCCGGCGCCACTCCGCTCGAGCCAGAGCCGCACCCGCTCATTCGTCTGCCTTTCCGACATGCCCGGCAGACCTTAGTCCCGGCTGGCCTCGGCGGGGACTGTCCCGGACAGGTCCCGCCGAGACGTTGGCCAAACCGACTCGAAGGGACATGGAGTTCGTGCCGAAAGTGTGACTTTTCTTCCACAGACAGGTTCGCTCGGGACGCTTTTCGGCGACTGTTCACATCGGAAGGCGGGCGAAGGTTGGAGAACTCGTGCCTAGCTCGTTCGTTCGCCCCTGCCTAGAAGTCCAGCAGGCGGCGCGCGGCCGCAACGACACGTTCCGCTGAGGGCATGTACGCATCCTCGATCTGCCAGTACGGATACGGGACGTCGTAGCCGGTGACGCGCAGCACCGGGCCGCGCAGGTCGAGGATCGCCTTTTCGGCGAGGATCGCGGCCAGCTCCGCCGCGAATCCCACGTGCGCGGCGCCTCCTGCACGATCACCACCCGGCCCGTCTTTGCCGTCGAAGCCAGCAGCGCATCCTCGTCTAGCGGCTTCAAGGAGCGGATGTCGAGCACTTCGACCGAGACGTCGTTGAGCGCATCGGCCGCCGCCTCGCACACGGCGACCATCGATCCGTACGCCACGAGCGTCAAGTCATCTCCCTCGCGCGCCAGGCGTGCCTTCCCAAGGGGGACGACGTGCTCACCGTCCGGCACGTCCCCCTTGCTCGTCCGGTAGTGCAGCTTCGGCTCGAGCACAACTACGGGATCGGGATCGCGGATCGCCGCGGCGAGAATGCCCTTCGCGTCCGCGGGCGTCGACGGGATCGCGACTTTCACTCCCGGCGTGTGCACGTAGTACGTCTCCGGCGAGTCGTCGTGGAGCTCAGGTGCGCGCACGCCCCCGCCGTACGGCATGCGCACGACGATCGGGAACTCCATCTTGCCGCCGGTCCGCCAGCGGTAGCGCCCCACATGGTTGATCAGCTGATCGAGGCAGGGATAGGAGAACGCGTCGTACTGCATCTCGCAGACAGGACGCCAGCCGGCCATGCAGAGCCCGACCGCGGTGCCGAGAATCCCTGCCTCCGCCAGAGGAGTATCGAAGCAGCGGTCGGGCCCGAAGCGGTCGCGTAATCCCGCAGTCGCACGAAAGACGCCGCCCGCACGGCCGACATCCTCGCCCATCACCATCACAGACGGGTCCCGCTCGAGCTCGACGTGCAAGCAGTCGTTGATCGCCTCGACGATCGATCGCTCAGCCAAGCGTGCCTCGCAGCTCGTCGAGATCGGAGCCGAAGGACGCGGGCGGATCGACGTACGCATTCGCAAACAGCAGCTCGACATCCGCCGGCGGCTCGGCCTCCGCTGCCTTGATGCCCTCGCGCATCGCATCCGCCGCCTCCGCCTGGATCGACGCGGCGAGATCGTCGTGCATGATTCCCGCCCGCCGCAGGTAGCCCTCGAAGCGGCCGACGCACTCGCGCTTCCGTTCCTCCTCGACCCGCTCGAGGTCGATGTACGCACTGGGATCGTCGGCGGTCGCGTGCGGCGCGACGCGATACGAGACCGCCTCGATCATCGTCGGGCCCTCCCCGTTGCGCGCACGCACAACTGCCTCCCGCGTCGCCTCGAAGCAGGCGAGCACGTCGGTGCCGTCGACACGCAGCCCCGGCATCCCGTAGCCGACCGCCTTGTCCGCAAGCGTCTGCGCCCGGGTCTGCGCCTCGACGGGTGTCGAGATCGCCCAGCCGTTGTTGCTGCAGAACAGAATGAGCGGTGCACCCGTGACCGCGGCGAAGTTGGCGCCTTCGTGAAATGCCCCCTCGGACGTCGCGCCGTCGCCGAAGAACACGATCGCAGCAGCACGCTCGCCCTTGAGCTTCTTCCCCCACGCAAGACCGGCGGCATGCGGGACGTGCGTGGCGATCGGGACGCAGATGGACGCGACGCGGTAGTCCTCGGGATTCCACCAGCCGGCGGGATGACCGCGCCACCACGACAGCGGGATCGCGGGCGGCATTCCGCGCAGCAATCCGATCGCCGACTCCCGGTATGAGGGAAAGATCCAGTCCTGGTCCTCGAGCGCGTGGAACGCACCCGCCTGCATCGCCTCATGGTTCCAGAAGATGGCGTAGGTCCCGATCCGGCCCTGACTGTGGTAGACGACCGACCGTTCGTCGTACGTCCGCAGCTGAACCATGGAGCGGTAGACCTCGAGCAGTTCCTGCTCGCCGAGACCTTCGACTTGACGGTCACCGGCGCCATCCGCGTCGCCGATCACGCGCCGCAGGTCGCGCTCGGCCGGAAGAACCTGAGCCATCGGGCCGAAGTGTATTTAGACGAGCACCGTGACCGAGCCGCGCTCGGCCTCGAAGACCGCCTCCGTCACGTCTCCGAGATCCTCGCCGTCCGCGTGCAGCGGCAGAGGGCGATCGCTGCGCACCGCGATCCGGTCGAGGTCGTGCCCGCGCAAAGCGTTGCGCGCGGGCCGCCCGGTCGCAAGGGCGAGCAGAAGGGGCGGCACCGTCCTCGGCGTCAGCGAGACCGGAGCGAGGAAGTCCAGCCCGCTCTCAAACGCCGCCTCAGGGCTGGCCTTGATCGCGACTGTCTTGAGGAAGCTGTAGGGGTTGACGTTGGCGACGAGCACGAAGGCTGCTCGTCCATAGCCCTCGACGTCGAGCACCGGTTCGAGCCGGCCACGGCGCTCGAGCAGCATCCGCGCGAACGCCCCGAGGAACGCGAGGTCGCCGGGTCGTTCGCCGTCCGGCGAACGCCCGCGCTCGTCGATCCGCCGCACAGCCTCGGCATCGATCCCGATCCCCGCCCCGAACCCGAAGCGCCGACCGTTGACGCGCCCGGTCGAGATCGTCCGCGTTCTGTTTTCGCGGAGCGCGTCGGCCAGCCGCTCCGCCGCTCCAGCCGCATCGCGCGGCAGCCCCAGCGCTCGCGGCAGCACGCTCGTCCCGCCGCCCGGCACGAAGCCGAGCGGCTGATCGCTCCGCTCCACACCGTTCAGCACCTCGTTGAAGCCGCCGTCTCCCGAGAAGACGATCAGCGCATCGGCGTCGCCTGCCTCCCGTGCAAGCTCGACCGCATGCCGCGGGTGCTCCGTTCGCACCGTGCGCAGGTACGCCGAGCCCATCAGTGCCCGCTCGACGGTCGAAATGCCCTCCTCTGTGACTCGGGTGGCGAATGGGTTGACGATCAGGACCGCACGCTTCATCGTGCCGCGAGCATGTCACGCCTGATCCCGCTGGGAATGAACGCTCTCGTGCTGATGGCTCACGCCGGAGTGGCGTAGCCACGCATGCCGTCGAGCATGAACGCGAAGAAGCGATCCGCGAGCTCGTCGGTGTCGGCGCCCGGCCGCAGCCACGTGTACGCCCAGTTCGCAGCGGAGAGCGCGAGCAGCGTCGCCGTGCCGTCGTCGAGATCGGTGCGCAGCCCCCCGAGCTCGCGCCCCTCGCGGAAGAGTGCGCGGAAGCGGTCCTCGTAGCGCCGGCGTTCGGCGAGGAACTCGTCGCGGCGTTCGCCCTCGAGGTAGCGCCACTCGCGGATGAACACCGTCGCGATCTCGAGCTGCTCGGAGATCACGCGCAGATGCGCGCGGAGCGCAAGCCGGATCTTCTCGGTCGCCGGCACCTCCTCCGGCACCGTGTCGAGCCCTGCATGGAACGCCGCCGCGCCGTCGCGGGCCACCTCCCAGAGGAGGTCGGCCTTGGAATCGATGTGGGCGTAGAGCGAGCCCTTCTGGACGCCCATCGCCTCCGCGAGGTCGCCGATGGAGGTGCCGTGGTAGCCCTTCTCGGCGAAGAGCCGGGCCGCCTGGCGGGTTAGCTCCGACTTCCGGGTGGACATGCTTCAATAGACCCTAACGATCGTTAGGTAGGGAGGCCATGAACGACCAAGAGTTCCTCGAGTACGTCCAGTCCGGCGGCCAGGTTGAAGCGACCGATGAGCTGCCTGACGACTACCGGGCGAAGCTCATCAAGTTCATCGAGATGCACGGCAACTCGGAGCTGATGGGCGTCCTCCCGGAGCGCGAGTGGATCCTCCGAGCGCCGACGCTCCAACGAAAGCTCGCGCTGACCGCCAAGGTGCAGGACGAGGTCGGCCACTCGCAGCTGATCTACCGAGTCGTCGAGGACCTCGGCAAGCCGCGGGAGCAGTGCCTGGACGACCTCATCTCTGGCAAGTCGAAGTTCCACAACGTCTTCCACTACCCGACGAAGACGTGGGGCGACGTCGGCGTGATCGCCTGGCTTGTGGACGCGGCCGCGATCATCTCGCAGAAGGCGCTGCTCAAATGCTCGTACGCGCCGTACGCGCGGATCATGAAGAAGATCTGCTGGGAGGAGTCGTTCCACATTCTCCACGGCCGAGACGTGATCCTGACGCTGATGAACGGCACCGGCGATCAGCGCGAGCTCGTCCAGGAAGCGGTGACCCGCTGGTGGGGGCCGCTGATGCAGTTTCACGGCAACCCGATCGCCAAGGAAGAGGACCCGATGTACGTCTGGCGGATCAAGTCGCAGGGAAACGAAGAGGCACGCCAACAGTTTCTCGACGGGTATGTCCCGCAGATCTGGGAGCTCGGGCTCACGGTTCCCGATCCGAAGCTGCGCAAGTCGGGCGACGGAGTCTGGGAGTACAGCGAGCCCGACTGGGACGAGCTGCGCCACGTCGTCACCGGCCACGGCCCTAAGACCGAGGAGCGACTCGACTTCAGGCGGATGGCGCGCGAGAACTCGGCGTGGGTGCGTCAGGCCCTGCTCGCCGACGCAGCTTGATCTACGAAGTGTTTCGCCAGGAGCGCAAGGGGCAGCCGCTCCAGCACGCCGGCTCGGTTGAAGCCGCGAACGACCACTTCGCAGATGTCTACGCACGCGAGCAGTACGGCCGGCGCGGCGAGTCCACGGCGCTCTGGGTCGTGCCGCGCAGCGCGGTGATCGAGATCGACGACTTCGTCGACGAGCTCAACCGCAATTACCACCGTGTCGACGGGTATCCGCTCAAGGAGAAGCTCAAGGAGGCGCGTGAACGAGCTGGAACAGAAGCTGATCCTGGAGATCGCTGACGACGAGCTGGTCCTCGGCTGGCGCGACTCCGAGTGGACCGGGATCGCGCCAATGCTGGAGGAGGACGTCGCCTTCTCGTCGATCGCGCAGAACGAGATCGGTCACGCGCGCGCTCTCTATGAGCTCGTCGCGCGCGAGCTCGGCACGACCGCGGACGAGCTGGCATTCGATCGCTCGCCGGACGAGTATCGCTGCGCGCCGATCGTCGAGCTGCGGCTGCTGGACTGGGCGCAGACGATCGCCCGTCACTACCTGTACGAGGAAGCGGACGCGATCAGGCTCGAGCGGCTGAAACGATCCGACGATCCCGAGATCGCCGGCCTCGCCGCGAAGATCGACCGCGAAGAGGCGTACCACCGCATCCATGCGCAGATGTGGTTCGACCGGCTTCAGGGCGAGCCCCGCTTCGCCGCCGCACTCGCCGAACTGCGTCCTCAGGCAGCCGTCCTGCTCGACTCGGAGCTCCGCGGCGCGCACACGCCCGAGCTGCCCGAGCTGTGGAACGAGATGACGATGGTGCGACGCTCGCAACCAGCGGGGACAAAGTGGTAACCGCCGAGCAGGTCTGGGACGTCCTCTCCGAGATCCCTGATCCGGAGATCCCGGTCATCTCGCTCGTCGAGCTCGGCGTCGTGCGGGACGTGCGCGTCGAGGACGGGCAGGTTCGCGTCGACTTCACGCCGACGTTCCTCGGCTGTCCGGCGCTCGAGGTCATGCGCGACGCGATGGCGGAACAGATTCGCGCGCTGGGCGCCGAGCCCGAGATCAACGTCTGTCTCGACGACTCGTGGTCGACCGACCGCATCACGCCAGAGGGACGCGAGAAGCTGCGCGCCTCCGGCTTCGCCCCGCCGGCCCCGCGCGAAGCAACTGCGCCGACCCTCGTCAAGCTGCAGAGCAACGCGCATCGCTGCCCGTACTGCGGGTCGACGGACACGCGGCTCGAGAACATCTTCGGGCCGACCCCCTGCAGGTCGCTGCGTCATTGCGCGACGTGCAGGCAGCCGTTCGAACAGTTCAAGACGATCTAGGCATCGAGCGGAGGACGATCACTAAAAGCCGAGGACCGTGACGGCAAGGAGAAGCAGCGAAAGGGTTGACGTCGCGATGACGGTCGCACCCGCCAGAACATTGAACGTGCGGCCGTTCGCGTACTCGCCCATCAGCTCGCGGTTCGACGCAAGTCGCCAAACGAAGAAGAGCGTGATCGGTAGCAGCACGCCGTTGACGACCTGGACGCCGACGAGAAGCTTGATCACCGGCACGCCCGGGATGATCGCCACGAGCGTGCCGATCGCGATCAGCGTTGTGATCACGCCGACGAAGACGGGCGCCTCGCGTGGACGTTGGGAGATTCCCTTCTCGAAGCCGAACGTCTCGGCGATGACGTAGGCGGCGGTCACCGGCAGTATCGCCGCAGCGAGGAGGCTGGCGCCCAGTAGGCCCTCCGCAAAGAGCGCCTCGGCGAATCTGCCGGCAAAGGGCTTCAGGGCGCGCGCGGCGTCGGCGGCGTTGTTGACGGTGTGATCGCCGTGGACGAACAACGTCGCCCCGGTCGCGATGATGATGAACATCGCAACCAGGTTGGCGAAGATCGAACCCGAGACAACCTCCGCCCGCGCGGCCCTCAAATCTTCCGGGCCTAGCCCCTTCTCGACGACGGCCGACTGCACGTACAGCTGCATGAAGGGCGTGATCGTGGTCCCTGCCGTCGCGATGAAGAGGAACAGATAGGTCGAGTTCAGCTGGATGTGCGGGACGACGATCGCCTTGCCGACCACGCCCCAGTGCGGGCGGGCGAGGATCGCCGCGATCGGATAGGCGAAGAAGGGGATCGTCATCAGCACGAAGACGCGCTCGGCGACCTTGTACGAGCCGCGGACAAGCAACAGCCAGACCACCAGCGCCGCGATCGGCACCGAGACCTGGAACGGAATCCCGGCCAGGTTGAGCGCGGCGCCGATGCCGACGAACTCGCTGATGCAGATCCCGAGGTTCGCGAGCAGCACCGAGACGGTCGCGAACAGCGACCAGCGGATGCCGTACTGCTCGCGGATCAGCTCGGCGAGGCCCTTCCCCGTCACGGCCCCCATCCGCGCGGCCATCTCCTGGACCACGATCAGGCTGACCGTGATCACGACCATCATCCAGAGCAGGTCGTAGCCGTACTTCGCGCCGACCGAGGCGTAGGTCGCGATCCCGCCGGCGTCGTTGCCGGCGTTGGCGGCGATCAGGCCGGGGCCGAGAACCGCGAAGAGACCAAGGAGGCGAGCTGCGAGCCGGCTACGCGGGCGCAGCCGCGGACGCCGGGCGAGCATCCGCTCGCGGACCAGCGCGATGACAGCGGGTACTCGCACCGCCATCGAGATCCGGATGGAGCGCCATCGTCATCGCCGCTGAGTCTAGGAGCGAGCGCCCGCTGCTGCGCCGAGAGCCGTCGCACTAGTCCTCGCCCAAGACCCCGAACCGGCGCTGCCAACCCTTCGGTAGCACGAGCTCGAGCACGTCGTCGACCGTGATCACACCGAGCACCCGATCCTCGGTGTCGACGACGGGAACGACGATCAGGTCGAAGTCGGTCATCAGCCGCGCGATCTCCTCGAGACCGGCCTCCGGCCGCACCCGCTGAGGAACGCCGGCGACCTCACCGACCCGCAGCTGGGGGTCGGCGCGCAGGAGGTCGACGAGCGCGATCGCGCCGATGAGGCGTTTGCGCGCGTTCATCACATATATCCACGAGAGTGCCTCCGCAGAGCTGCGGGAAATGCGTACCCGCTCTAGAACGTCTGCCTGGGTCGCCTGCGAATAGACGCAGACGAAGTCGGGGCTCATCAGCCCACCCGCTGTTGCCGGGTCGTAGCCGAGCAGCGCCCTCACGCGACGGCGCTGGGCGTCCGGAAGCAACTCGACTACCTGCTCGCGTCGCTCCTCCGGCAGCTCCGCGACCAGGTCGGCGGCATCGTCGGATTCCATCCGCCCGAGCACTTGGGCGACCTCCTCATCGGAGCGTTCCTCCATGAACTCGAGCTGGTGGTGCGACTCGAGCTCCTCGAAGACGTCGGCCTCGAGCTCGGGATCTTCGCCCACCGCCTTGATGATCTCCTCGCCCTCGCGGTGAGAGGCCGCCTCGACCAGATCCGCCAGCTGCGCCGGATGCAAGCGCGCGAGCTTCGGATGCGGCACCCGCAATCGCAGGCTCGGAACGTGACCCGTGAACGGCTCGACCGACGCCCAATCGAGAAATTCGCTCGTGCCGACGCTCTGGGCGAGAGTCCGCGGCACAAGCCGGCGCAGCAGGCCCCGCAGGCCGATATCGACACCGACTACCCGGTACCAGCCGCCGAGCCGGGCGATCTCGATGTCGTTCGAGCGAACAAGACGCGCCCCGTCGACGTTGATCAGCTGCCGATCGAGCACGTCCTTCTTCAAGAGCACCTCCTGCGGCCGTCGCCTGAACGGCTGCAGATCGAGCCGAACGGAGCGCAGCGCGACGCTTCCGTGCGCGATCTCCTCCACCTCGTCCGCCGGCACGAACACCTGCCGACCCGCCACGGTGGCGAGCACACCCGTGACGGGCGGGTACTCGTCCTCGCCGAGCCGCACGATCAGATCGTCGACCCGCCCGACCTTGCCGCCCGAGCGGTCGCGTAACTCACCCCCGGCAACGAGCGACAGATGCAGGACACGGGCCGGTGAGGCAAGCGACGTTTCCACACCAGAACGATAGGCCGCGCGCGCTCACTGCGGCGGGGGAAGCAGACGGAAGCGACCCCGAGAGGCCGCCTCCGTCGGTAACCGCCTGCTACCGGTCGTTCAAGACGATCTAGGTCGGCGAGGGTGCCGCCCGTTCGGGCGCCTCGGCAGACTGTGCAGCGCCTGCTCGCGCATGCTCCGTCGCCCAGTTGAGCGCGTAGTCCGCGACTTCCTCCCACCCGTCCTGGCCCGGCCAGTGCGACCGGCCGAGGTACTCCTTGTGAGCGGTGGCCGAGGGAGCCTTCCGCTGTTGCTTGAAGTTCGACTCGTTCACCGACGGCGGACAGATCCGATCCACGGTCCCGGTGACCAGAAGCAGCGGCGCGCGCTCGGGGTTCTTGTAATTGACCTTGGTTGCGGCATTCGGATTGAAGTTCGCAAACCCGGCCTGGAAGAAGGGTCGCGCGCTTCCCGGGATGTAATAGCGCTGGTAGACGGAGTCCGATTCCTCCCTGGTGAGCGCGTTCGTGAAGCACCAGTGGAACTGCTTCGGAGTCAGTGGCGTCTCCTTCTTCAGATTCGCGGGATTGCCCAGCGCCGGCCAGGCCGACCTCAGCGTCGACAACGGCAGCTTCAGCACGCCCTTCGGGGCGGCGGTGTTGAGCGCAACGCCTGCCGCGCCCAGCCCGCGGTCGAGCAGGAGCTGTGTGAAGAGACCGCCGAAGGAGTGGCCGATAATGATCGGCGGCCGGTCGAGCCCACGGATGGCCTTGTCGTAGTTATCGACGACCTCGGTGATGTCGATCCCTCGGAGCGGCGACGGATCGCGGCGCAGCTCCTCCGGCTCCTTGTCGAGCGCAGGCAGCCACGCGGGCGCGAGCACGCGGTGGCCGCGGTCGGTGTAGTGACTGACCCAGTGCTCCCAGCTGAGCGGATTCATCCACATGCCGTGGATCAGAACGATCGCGGCCTTGGGCTGATCTGAAGCAGTCGAGCTCATGCGGCCCTCCCCGGTTTTCGCTGACCCCGACCTTTGAACTGCCCCTCCCTGGAGTTATTGCACAGTCGACGACCCCTTGGGCGACTCTTTCGCAGCATGCGCGCGCTTCGGTAGGGTCGTACGCGTGAAGGTCGAGATCTACTACTGCCCAGTCTGAAACGGCTACGACTCCCGGGCCGCGAGTCTCGCGGCCGAGTTGAACGAGAGGACCGCTCACCAGGCCGAGGCCGTCTCTGGCGAGAAGAGTCAGTTCGACGTCGTCGCCGATGGCAACCTGATCTTCTCGAAGCAGAAGAAAGGACGCTTCCCGGAGCACGACGAGATCATTCGCGCGCTGTCGTGACCTCCGGCGGCGCGAGCCGTGGGTAGGCGAAGGTGAGCAGCGTC
>CATPAS010000035.1 GCA_955652075.1 uncultured Gaiellaceae bacterium
GTGGATCGGGGCCGACGCGCGAGACGATCGCCGGAGTCAGCCCGAGCCGGGCGAGCCCGGTCGCAACGTTGCCGGCGAAGCCGCCGACGAAGCGGGTGTACGTGCGCACTTTGCGCAACGGAGTTCGTAGCTGGTTCGGGTACAGGTCAATGCCCACGCGCCCGAGCACTGCGACGTCGATCATGCGGCCATTTTCCTTTGGAGCGAGATGCGGTGCTGCGAGAACAAGGACTAGAGCCGTGTTCCCCTGCAAACGCGGCGCTGGTTCCTGATTCACTCCCGAGCGTGAGCAACTCGCCCGCCGACCACCGCGCCCGGTTTCGGGCGCTTCACGAGCGAGAGCAGCTCTTCGTCATGCCAAATCCGTGGGACGTCGGTTCGGCGCGCCTGCTCGAATCCGCCGGCTTCGAGGCGCTCGCGACGACGAGCGCAGGTTTCGCCTGGTCGCTCGGCAAGCTCGACCAGAACGTTTCACGGGACGAGCTCGTCGCGCACGTCGCGACGCTCGCCTCGGCCACCGACCTGCCGTTGAACGTCGACAGCGAGCGCTGCTACCCGGACTACCCGGGCGGCGTTGGCCGGACTGTCGAGTTGCTGGCCGAGGCCGGGGCCGCGGGCTTCTCGATCGAGGACTACGACCCGCGCACCGGGAGCATCGACGACGTCGCGCTCGCGGCCCAGCGCGTTGCGGAAGCGGCGGAGGCAACACGCAAGGAGGACGAGCCACTCGTGCTTACAGGACGAGCGGAGAACCACATTCGCGGTGTCGACGATCTCGACGACACGATCGCCCGCCTGATCGCCTACCGCGATGCCGGCGCCGACGTCGTCTACGCGCCGGGCCTGACCGACCTCGAGCAGATCGCAAAGGTCGTGGACGCGGTGCGGATTCCGCTCAACGTGCTCGCGTTGTCGTCGGGACCGAGTCTCCACGAGCTGGCAACTGCAGGAGTGCGGCGTGTCTCCACCGGGAGTCTGCTGGCGGGCGCCGCCTACGGCGCGTTGCTCGAAGGCGCACGTGAGCTGCGAGAAGAGGGGACGTCGCGTTACGCAGACGGGGGCGCTTCGCGCGATGCCCTCAAGGCGGCGTTCGACTAAGCATCGCAATGGTCACGCCGAAGAGACACACCGTCCACAAGCTGTCGCAATCATGACCGGCGCCACGCCGAGCCGGCTAGATGCCTTGACCAGGGAAGGGAGCACCGAATGACCTACGTCCCCGCAGACGATCGTTACGAGCGAATGCTCTACCGTCGCTCGGGTCGCACCGGCCTGAAGCTCCCCGGCGTTTCGCTCGGGCTCTGGCAGAACTTCGGCTACGACCGGCCGCTCGATGCAGCGCGCGCAATCGTCCAGCGAGCCTTCGACCTCGGGATCACGCACTTCGACCTCGCCAACAACTACGGACCGCCGTACGGATCTGCCGAGCAGAACTTCGGCCGGTTGATGCAGCAGGACCTCGCTCCGTACCGCGACGAGCTCGTGATCTCGAGCAAGGCGGGCTACGACATGTGGCCCGGGCCGTACGGCGAATGGGGCTCCCGCAAGTACCTCCTCGCGAGCCTCGACCAGAGCCTGCGCCGCATGGGGCTCGATTACGTCGACATCTTCTACTCGCACCGCTTCGATCCCGAGACGCCGCTCGAGGAGACGATGGGCGCACTCGACACCGCAGTCCGGCATGGGAAGGCGCTCTACGTCGGTATCTCGTCCTACTCGGCGGGAAAGACGCGCGAGGCGCACGCCATTCTCCGCGAGCTAGGAACTCCGCTCGTGATCCACCAGCCGTCCTATTCGATGTTCAACCGCTGGATCGAGCCGGAGCTGCTGGACGCGGTGGGAGAGCTCGGGATCGGATGCATCGTCTTCTCTCCGCTGGCACAGGGGATGCTCACGGACAAGTATCTGAACGGGATTCCGCAGGGTTCCAGGGCAAGCCGGGCGGGGTCGCTCTCGCCCGATCTGATCAACGACCAGTCGCTTGCGAAGATCCGGACCCTCAACGAGATCGCGTCACGCCGCGGCCAGACGCTGGCGCAGCTGGCCCTTGCTTGGGCGCTTCGCGATCCCCGGGTTACATCGACACTGATCGGCGCTTCGAGCGTGGAACAGCTGGAGGCGAACGTCGCGGCTCTCGACAAGCGCGACTTCTCCGCAGAGGAGCTCGAGGAGATCGACCGGTACGCGACCGAGGCCGACATCAACATCTGGGCGGCTTCGAGCGAGACCTGATCACACCGCCGGGCTTTAGTGGCCCAGAGCCTCAAAGTCGCTCCGGTTGTAATGCTGTTCGCCCTCGCGAGACCAAGCCATGATGCGAATGCGGCTCCTGCTCTCGGTCGTCCTGACTTTCGCCGTGGCTTCGGCCTCGTCCGCTCTCGCGTCGTCGCATGCCCCTCGGTCCACGCTCGCCGCCGGACAGTCCTCCTACGGGCGCATCGTGTTCGACGGCCGCGGCTTCGCGCTCTACGCCTTCACGCGCGACCCGCGGGCCAAGAGCGTCTGCACCGACGCCTGCGCGAAGGCCTGGCCGCCCTACATCGTGAAGGCGCGCCCGCGCGCGACTCGCGGCGTCAAGGCTCAGCTCCTGGGCACGACCAGGCGCGCAGACGGCGGACTGCAGGTCACGTACGCGGGACGCGCCCTGTACTACTACGTCGGCGATCGCAAGGCGGGCCAGATCCTCTGCCAGAACGTGGCCGAGTTCGGCGGCGTCTGGCGCGTGATCCGTCCGAGCGGGACGCTCGTCCGCTAGCCCAACCTGGTGAGCGTCCGCTGGCCGTCGCGCATTCGCGGCCGCGCCGTCGTCGGTCTCGGGAGGTTCGCGGTCCGACGTCGCGGCGCAGGCTCGCGGCCGAGGAGGTGGCCGGCCAAGAAGGCGACAGGCACGGACACGGTGAGCCAGGCGCCTACGCCGACGAGCGTCCAGGTCAGCCACTCGGGCATCAGGAGAGGAGAAACCGAGAGGGAACAAAACATGCGGCAAATCACTCGAACGAGGGAAGCCGCTACTGAGCCGCCGGCACCGCCAGTTGTGTCCAGACCGTTCCGTCTTCGACGGCCGCCGGGCATTGGGGCTCGCGGGTGGAGATGCTCGCGACGACGCAGACGTCCGAGTACGCGCGCCCGACCACAACAGCGA
>CATPAS010000036.1 GCA_955652075.1 uncultured Gaiellaceae bacterium
GGTCAGTGCGTTCAGCAACGTCGACTTGCCGACGTTGGTGTAACCGGCCAGCGCCACCGTCGGCGCCTCTGAGCGCTGACGTTCCTTCCGCCGAACGTCGCGCTGCTTGCTCAGGTCCTTCAGGCGCCGGCGCAGGAGCGTGATCCGGCGGCGCGCGATGCGGCGGTCGGTCTCGAGCTGCGATTCGCCAGGCCCGCGCGTCCCGACACCGGCTCCGAGGGAGCCCATGCCGCCGCCGAGGCGCTCGAGGTGCTTCCACATGCCCCGCATGCGCGGCAGGTTGTACTCGAGCTGCGCCAGCTCGACCTGGAGCTTTCCCTCGGCGCTCCTCGCATGCTGGGCGAAGATGTCGAGGATCAGCTGCGTCCGATCGACGACGCGCGCCTGGAGCGTGTCCTCGAGCGCGCGCTGCTGGGCAGGATCCAGCTCGTCGTCCACCAGGAGGACCTCCGCGCCGGATTCCTTGTACGAGCGCTTCAGCTCTTCGAGCTTCCCCTTGCCCACGTAGGTACGCCGCTCAGGGCGCGGGCGGTGCTGAACGAGCTCCCCGATCGGCTCGACGAGCGCCGTGTCCGCGAGCTCTCGTAGCTCGGCCAGCTCCCCCTCCGGATCGACTCCCTGGGCCAGCACTGCGACGATGAACCCGCGCTCCAGCGCGGGGTCCGGCTGGCGTTGGGTCACGGACGGATTATGCCGTCAACTCGGCAGAATCCCACTATGGCGCCCGTTCACTTCTCCCCTGCCCTCACGGCGACCGGGACGTATCCGTTCGTGAAGCTCGAAGAGGCGAAGCGGCGGCTGGCGGCCCAGGGGATCGAGCTGATCGACTTCGGCAAGGGCGATCCGCGGGAACCAACCGATCCGATGATCAGGCAGGCGGTCGCGGAGAGCCTCACGGAGATCTCGACGTATCCGCTGGCAGAGGGACTGCCTGAGCTGCGAGGAGCGGTCGCCGGCTGGTGCGCCAGACGCTTCGGAGTCGAGCTCGACCCCGAGACCGAGATCGTTCCGACCTACGGCTCGAAAGAGGCGATCTTTCTGCTCGCGCAGATCCTGATCGATCGCGACGGCGACAGGCGACTGGTCGTGACGACGGAGCCCGGCTATCCGGTGCCCGACCGCGGCGCCCTCTTTGCGGGCGCGGACGTGCTGCAGTTGCCTTTGCTCGAGCAGAACCGTTTCTTGCCGGACCTCGACGCGGTCGACCCCGCCACGTGGCAGCGCGCGGCGATCGTGTGGATCAACTACCCGAACAATCCGACCGGAGCCGTTGCGCCGCTCGATTTTCTCGAGCGCCTGGCCGGCCTCTCGGCGGAGCACGGGTTCCTGCTCGCATCCGACGAGGCGTATACGGAGCTCTGGTTCGACGAGCCGCCGCACTCCGCGCTCGAGGCGCGCGATCGCGGGAACGTCGTGGTCTTCAACACGCTCAGCAAGCGGTCGTCGATGACGGGCTATCGCTCCGGGTTCGTCGCCGCCGACAAGGAGCTGATCGCTGCGCTCAAGCAATTCCGACCGTCGGTCGGCACCGCGCCGCAGGAGTTCGTGCAGCGCGCCTCGGTCGTTGCCTGGAACGACGAGGAGCACGTCGAACGCACGCGTGCGGCCTACCGCCGGAAGCGGGACGCGCTGCTCCCGACACTCGCGCGCAAGGGAGTACGCATGGCCGGCAGCGACGCGACGATGTACCTCTGGCTCGAGGTTCCCGCAGACGAATCGTCCGAGACGTTCGCCGCCCGCCTCCTTGAACATGGGTTGATCGTTTCGCCGGGAACCTTCTTCGGTCCCGCCGGCGAGGGCTACTGGCGGCTGGCGCTCGTTCCCACGGAAGGGGAGTGCCGGCGCGCGGCCGAGATCCTCGAGGAGGTCCTGTGAATGCCGAACGTGTCGAGGAGGTGATCGCCGCGCTGGACCGCGGCGAGCTTCGGGTCGCCGAGCCCGACGGCGACGAGTGGCGGGTGAATCCCGAAGCGCAGGAGGCGATCCTCGAGTACTTCAGGCTGCGGGAGATGCAGCCGCAGGAAGTCGGCCCCTTCGAATACCACGACAAGATTCCGCTCAAGCGGGACTACGCCAGGCTCGGCGTGCGGGTCGTGCCGCCGGCCGTTGCCCGTTACGGGGCTTTCCTCTCGCCGGGAGTCGTGATGATGCCGAGCTACGTGAACATCGGTGCGTGGGTCGGTCCGCGCACGATGGTCGACACGTGGGCGACGGTTGGGTCCGGAGCGCAGATCGGCGCAGACGTGCATCTCGCGGGAGGCGTCGGGATCGGAGGAGTGCTCGAGCCGCCGGGCGCGCGCCCCGTCATCGTCGAGGACGGCGCGTTCATCGGGTCACGGTCGATCCTCACGGAAGGAGTCCGTGTCGGTGCGGGTGCAGTGTTGGGGCCGAACGTGTCGCTGACGTCGTCGGTTCCGATCATCGACGTGACCGGAAGCGATCCGGTCGAGCACCGTGGGTTCGTGCCTCCGCGCGCGATCGTCGTGCCGGGAACGCGGCCGAAGGCGTTCCCCGCCGGCACGTATCACCTCGCCTGCGCTCTGATCATCGGCTGGCGCAGCGAGTCGACCGATCTGAAGGTCAGCCTGAACGAAGCCCTGCGCGAGCATGGGCTAGGCGCGTGACGCCCTAGACGAGCTCGACCCGGCAGATCTCCTCCGCCGGCCCCGTGAGGCGAGCTCCGCCATCCGTGTCCAGCTCGACGAGAAGGTCGCCCCCCGGGAGATGGACGTGGACCGGGCTCTCGCACCAACCATTCGCAACTGCGGCGGCGGCGGCTGCGACGGCGCTCGTTCCCGACGCCAGTGTCTCGCCTACTCCGCGTTCCCAGACGCCTACCGTCAGGTCGTTTGTTCCGTCGATACGCACCAGTTGCACGTTGGTGCGGTCGGCAAAACGCGAGTGACGCTCGATGCGCGGGCCGAGCCGGCGCAGCTCGCCGCGCTCGGGCTCGCGCCGGACGACGGCGTGAGGATTGCCGACCGACACGGGCGTGAACTCAACTCGTTCGTCACCGAGGTCGAGCGTTTCCGTCTCCCCCACGTCCACCCGTCCCACGTCGAGCGCGATGTTGCCGTCACTGCCGATCACGGCTTCGAGCTCGCGGGACCCCACCGAGAGAGCCACGCGGTCTGCGCCCGATCTCCGCCCGAGCCAGGCGGCAACGATGCGCACGCCGTTGCCCGACAGCTCTGCGGTCGAGCCGTCGGGATTCCAGATCCGGATCTCGGCCCGGGCTCCGTCGGCTGACACGATCTCGAGCAGGCCGTCCGACCCGACGCCGTAGTGGTAGTCGCAGAGCTGCCGGACACGGTCCGGCGTCAGCGGGTGCGTGAGCTCAGCCTGCTCGAACAGCAGGTAGTCGTTGCCGAGCGCTTGCCACTTCGACAATTTCATGTGCGATCTCGTCCACGGGACGATCGGCGTTGACGCTAACAAGGCCGGGGATGCGTCGCATCCACTTCCGCTGGTAGGCGGCGTAACGACGCGTGCGAACAATGAGTGCCTCGAGCGCCTGGTCGTGCGGAGCCTCCGCGACGTCGTGCAGGCCGAGCGCCCGGACGGCGGTCGACGAGATCGGCCCGGCAAGGGCGGTGCGGGCCTCCTCGACGACTCCGGCGTCGAACATCGAACGGGACCGCCGCTCGATCCGTTCCGTCAGCACGTCGCGGGGCACGTGCAGCCCAAAGGTCACCGTGGGATGGCGCGTGTCGGCGGTCCACAACCGGTCCGCGGCCGGTTGCAACGAGGAGCCCAGCTCGGTGAGCCCGAGCGCCCGCACGACCCGCCTCCTGTCGTTGGGATGCAGCCGCGTTGCAGCAACAGGATCCCGCTGGACGAGGACGCCGAATGCACGCTCGGGGCCGAGACGGTCGTACAGGTCTTCCCACCGTGTCCGCTCCTCGGGGCTGGGCGCGGGAGGCAGCTCGAGGTCTGCCAGCGCTGCCCGGAGATACAGGCCCGTGCCACCCGCCACGACGGGCGTGTGGCCCGCGGTCAGCAGCTCGTCGATCGCCGCGTGCGCCAGCTGTGCGTACTCCGCCACGGACCCTTCGTGTGCCAGAGGCCAGATGCCCACGAGCCGTGTCGGGCGGTCGGGCTGCGCGGTGAGGATCGGCAGGCCGCAGTAGGCCTGCATGGAGTCCGCGGACACCACCTCGCCGCCGAGACGGTCTGCCACCGCTTCGGCAACGGCCGTCTTGCCCGAGGCCGTCGGGCCGAAGATCGCGACGACGCTAGGCCGAGCTGACCGGCGAGCCGGACTTCCAGCCAATGTCCGCGTCCTGCGGGAAGAGAGCGTCTGCCGGGAGCGGCCCGTCTTCCTCCGGGTGCGCCGACCGGTGCTCCTTGAACCACGCGACCGCGCGGGAGACTCCCTCGTCGAGCGGTACCGAAGGCTCGTAACCGAGCAGTTCACGCGCCTTGGTCAGATCGGCGACATAGTGCGTGACCTCGCCGAGGAGCGACGGCGCGAGCGCGATCTTCGGTTCGACGCCGAGCTCGGCCGCGACCAGCTCGGCAGCATTGACGAGCGAGTTGCCGTGACCGTAAGCGAGATTGATCGTCTCGTTCACGACGCGTCCGTCGGCGAGCTCCTCGATGCCTCGCGTGATCCCGTCGATGCAGTCGTCGACGTAGGTGAAGTCGAGCGTCTTCTCCTGGCCGAACACCGTGACCGGCTCGTCGCGCAGCATCGTGTGGATGAAGAGCGGCAGCACCCGCACCATCCGGGCGAGATCGTTGTCGTACCGGCCGTAGACGTTCGAGAACCGAAAGACGAGATAGCGCAAGCCGTAGCAGCGGGCATAGGAGTAGACAAAGGCCTCGCCGGCGATCTTCGAGGCGGAGTACGTGGATTCCGTGTACGCGAAGTCGGCGCTCGCCTCGCTCGCCTCCCCCGCCGCAAAGCGGTGCACGTCGCCGTAGACCTCACGGCTCGACGAGAAGACGATGGGCAGGTTCTGCTGGCGGCAGAACTCGAGGACGTTGAAGGTCATGATCGCGTTCTCGAGTGCGCGGTGCGGCTGACGCACGAGCTGATGCACCTTCGCGTGCGCGGCGAGGTGCACGACCAGGTCGACCTCGGGATACTCGACGCCTCCGATCCCTCCCGGGAAGGACGGGTACTGCCCGGAGAGGTCCTGCAGGAGGTACCGGAAGTCGTCGGTCCAGGTGTTCAGCCGCTTGTCGACGCCGAAGACCTCGTGCCCCTCGCGCAACAGCCGCTGCCCGAGATTCGTTCCGATCTGGCCGCTCGAGCCGGTGACGAGGATCCGCATCAGGCGGCGACCGGCACGGCCTGGACGCCGCGCAAGGTTGTGGACGTTGCGTCCTCGATCCGTACCTCGACCAGATCGCCTGCGGTCGCGGCCCCGGAGAAGTTGACAGTGGTGTTGCGCCGGGTGCGTCCGCGCAGCAGGCTCGGGTCGGTCCGGCTCGGACTCTCGACGAGGACCTCCTCCACTCTCCCGACGCGTTCGGCATTGCGTGAGGCGGCCACGTGCTGGACTACCTCGATCAGCCGCTCGATGCGATCGCGTTTCACCTCTTCCGGGATCTGTTCGGTCATCGCTGCGGCCTCGGTGCCTGCGCGAGGCGAGTAGACGAACGTGAACGCGCTGTCGAAGCCGACCTCCTCGACGGCCGAGACCGTCTCCACGAAATCGTCCTCGGTCTCGCCGGGAAAACCGACGATCAGGTCGGTCGTGAGCGCCAGGTCCGGGATCGCCTCGCGCAGCTCGCCGACCAGCCGCACGTAGCGCTCGCGGTTGTACGTCCTGCGCATGGCCTTCAGGATGCGGGATGACCCGGACTGCAGAGGCAGGTGGGCGTGCTCGCAGACGGCCCCACACTCCGCCATCGCGTCGATCACGGGCCGGCGAAAGTCTTTTGGATGCGGGCTGGTGAAGCGGATGCGCTCGATGCCGTCGACCGCGTCGCATGCGCGCAGCAACTCGCCGAACTCCGTCTGGATCTCCGGCACCAGGTCGCGGCCCCACGAGTTGACGTTCTGGCCGAGCAGGGTGACCTCTCGCACACCTTGCGCGGCGAGCCGCGTCACCTCGGCGACGACGTCTCCCGGACGGCGGCTGACCTCACGTCCGCGAACGGCCGGCACGATGCAGTAGGCGCACTTCGAGTTGCAGCCCATCGAGATCTGCACCCATGCCTGGAAGCTGCGCTCACGGTGCATAGGCAGCTCGCCGGCGAAGCTGCGGTCGTCGAGGCCGAAGCGCCCGCGTGCGACGCCGAGCCCGCCCGCGCCGAGCCACTCGCCGAGATGAGGAATCGATCCCGGCCCGAACGCGACGTCGACGTACGGATAGAGCTGGAACAAGCGCTCGCGTTGCGCTTCCGCACAGCAGCCTCCGACGGCGATCACCTTGTCCGGATCGCGTCGCTTGACCGCGGCGGCCTGCGCGAGGTGCGCCGCGAACTTCTGGTCCGGCTTTTCACGAATGGTGCAGGTGTTGAAGACGAGGACGTCGGCCTCGTCCTGCGTTGCCGCCTCGCCGAGGCCGATTTCCTCGAGCATGCCCTTGATCCGCTCGCTGTCGTGAGCGTTCATCTGACAGCCGAAAGTCGTGACGTGGTAC
>CATPAS010000037.1 GCA_955652075.1 uncultured Gaiellaceae bacterium
GTCCATGCACAGTGCGGAGGCAGCCACCCCGGCTCCGACATAGGGGACGCCCGCGAGCTCGAGCAGACCCTGGACCGTCCCGTCCTCGCCGAACGGCCCGTGCAGGATGGGCAGGACGACGTCGACCGCGCCGAGAGTCGCGGGCGCGTTCGCCGCCGGAACCGGCAGCGTCTCCGCTACCGAGCCGTCGCCCGACCCGAGCTCCCAGCGCCCGTCGCGACCGATGGCGACCGTGACGACGTCGTACTCCTCGGGGTCGAGCGACTCGAGCACCGAGCGCGCGGAGGCAAGCGAGATCTCATGCTCGGAGGATCGCCCCCCGGCGAGGATCGCGACTTTCAGCCGGCTCATAGGCCGACCTTTGGCCTATGAGCGGGGGAAGGGGCGTGAGGGGAAACCGGGAGGTTTCCCCTCTTGTGCTCCTGAGCCCACGCGGCGATCTCAGCGGCGCGGGGGCTGAGGCGATCTCTAAAGAAGGGAGCTCGAAAGCGAGGGACGCTCACGGGGGGCCGGGCGTCCCGCCGAACTTGCCGACCGCAATCGTCACGATCGAGCCCGGCGGCTGTTGCGTCCCGCCGGGTGGATCCTGTGTCTGGACGATGCCGTCCTGGCTCTGGTCCGAGACCGGCTGACTGACGATCTTCACTCCGAAGCCCGAGGCCTTCAGCGTCGCCTGGGCGTCGCTCTGCGAGAGCGTCGTCACGTCCGGGACGCTGGAGGTCGTCGGCCCCTTGGACACGGTGACCGTGATGACGGTGTTCGGCGGCTGGAGCGTGCCTGGACCCGGGCTCGTGTTGAGGACGGTGTCCTTCGGAGCATCCGACTTCACGTCTTTTCGCGCGACTGCAAAGCCGCTCCCCAGCAGGGTCGAGTTCGCAGAGTCGAACGTCGAGCCGATCACATTCGGCACCGCTACCGGCGTTGGCCCCTTCGAGACTTTGAGCCTGATTTCCGAGCCCTGCTTCACCGACGCGCCCGCAGTCGGCGACTGTGAAATCACCTGGCCCTGCGGCTTGTCGGACTGAGTCGGAATCGCTTTGCCTGTGAGCTTCGCGTTCTGCAGGTCGGACAGGGCCTTGGCCAGCGGCTCGCCCACGACGCTCGGAACGGCGGTCTTCGGTGGGCCGAGCGAGACGTAGATGGTGACGAAGTTGTTCTTCGGCGTCTTGTCTCCCGGCTGGGGCGTCTGCTGGAAGACGTACGTCTCCGGGAACCGGGGATCGGAGTTCGGCTGCCGGACCGGATTGGGCCGTAACCCGAGCGCGCGGATCTTCTCGTCTGCGGCGATCTCACGGATGCCCAGGTAGTTCCCGACGGCGACCGTCTTCGACCCGCTGAGCTGATTCTGGATCTGCGAGTAGAGGAAGTACCCACCGACGAGCGCCGCCGTCACGAACAGGAGAGCAACGAGCCAGGGCCACAGCGCGCGCCTCGGCGGCTCGTCGTAGTCGTAGTAGGCGGCGGGCGGCGCGTACGGAACCGGCGGTCTCGGCGTCCGCGACGTGATCTCGGTGACGGCCGATGGCGGTGGGCGTGAGATGATCGCGGTCGCAGCTTCCTCGGTCACGGGCGAGATCGCGGCGCCGCGGTTGACGCGCCGGAGATCAGCGTCCATCTCCTCCGCGCTCTGGTAACGCTCCGACGGATCCTTTGCGAGCGCCCGCATCACGACCATGTCGAGGTCTCGGGGCACGTCGGCGCGCTGCGCGGAGGGCGGCTCGGGCACGTTGGAGAGATGCTTCATGGCGATCTCGACCGGCGTGTCGCCGCTAAAGGGCACGACGCCGGTGAGTAGCTCGTACAGGACGACGCCGACCGAGTAGAGATCCGAGGTCTGGTCGACAGGAGCGCCCCTCGCTTGCTCGGGCGACAGGTACTGGGCGGTGCCGATGATCGATCCCGCTTCCGTCATCTGGCTCACCCCCGCGCGCGCGATCCCGAAGTCCGTCACCTTGAGCCGTCCCTCGCCGTCGACGAGCACGTTGTGCGGCTTGATGTCGCGATGCACGATGCCGTGGCGGTGCGCGAACCTGATTGCAGCGAGGATCTGTCGCGCGTAATCGACCGCGAGATGGATCGGCGCAGGGCCACGTGCGACGATCAGCTCTTTCAGCGAGCGGCCGTCGAGGTACTCCATCGCGATGTAGTAGGTGCCTTCCGCCTCGCCGCGGTCGTAGATCGAGACGATGTTCGGGTGTGAGAGGCTGGCCGCGTTCTTGGCCTCGCGGCGGAAACGTTCGACGAACTGATCGTCGCCGGCATGGCGGTCGTTGAGGATCTTGATCGCGACGCGCCGACCGAGTACCTCGTCCTCGGCGAGGTAGACGTTCGCCATGCCACCCGTGCCGAGCTTGCGCAGGATGCGATAACGCCCGTCGAAGAGCGTGTTGATCAGGGTGTCGGAAACCGCCATAGAGCCTTGTCAGGGTAGGGATTCGCCCCTACCGGAGTAGCGCCTCCATCACTTGCTTGGCGATGGGAGCGGAGATCGTGCCCCCGAAGCCGTTCAGCTGGTTCTCGACGACCACGGCGATCGCCACACGAGGGGCGTCGGCAGGCGCGAACGCCGCGAACCAGGTCGTGTGGATGTTGCCGCGGCCGACCTCCGCGGTACCGGTCTTGCCGGCGACGCGAACTCCGGGGATGGCGCCAGCCGTTCCGGTCCCGCCGGTGACCACGAGCTCCATCATCTGCGTCAGCTCGTCGGCGGTCTGACGCTTGATCGGACGGCCGAGCTGGTCGGGCTGCAGGTGCGTGATCGTCTTTCCGTCGGGCGAGACGATGCGCTCGACGATCTGCGGTCGCATCTCGGCGCCGTGGTTGCCGATCGCCGCCGCCACCATCGCCATCTGCAACGGAGTGACCGCGAGCCGCTCCTGGCCGAAGGCGAGCCGGCCGGGATCGACCTGCGTGTCTGGATGCTTGGGGTCAAAGAGGCGGCCGTGGTCGTACAAGCCGCTTTCCACGCGCTCGTTCTCGGGAAGGTCGAGCGGCGGCAACGAGTAGAAACCGAAGCGCTTCGCATAGTCGAGCACAGTCCCGGCGCCGAGAGCCTTGCCGACGTTGCAGAAGACGGAGTTGATCGAATGCTCGAAGCCGGTCGAGAGGTTGACGTGGCCGAAGGTCTCGGGCGCTTCCGGATTGCCGGCGTTGCGGACGCGCTTGCCGTACTCCACGCAATAGCCCGGGTCGTGGAACGGCGAATCGGGTGTGAAGCGTCCCGTGTCCAGCGCGGCGGCAGCGGTGACCATCTTGAACGTCGAGCCCGGCGGATACTTGCCGGCGGTTGCTCGGTTCAAGAGCGGCGCGCCGCAAGGCAAGCTCGTCCTGGTCGCCACGCCGAAGTGGTTCTCGATCAGGTTCGCGTTGTAGGTCGGGTTCGTGGCCATCACGAGAACACGCCCCGTCGA
>CATPAS010000038.1 GCA_955652075.1 uncultured Gaiellaceae bacterium
GGGCATCCGCCATGCGGCCGAGCTGCATGCGCGCGGTGTACGCGTCCAGGAACTCCTGGGGCTGATCGTCGAAGACTCCCGCCAGGGTGAGCGTGTTGACGCGCACGCCGCTCCTGGCCCAGTACGTGGCGAGGTAGCGCGTGAGGTTGTAGAGCGCGGACTTCGAGACCGAGTACGCGACCGGCTTGAAGAACGTCTCGCCGGCGGCGCGCCGGAAGTTGTAGAGCTCCTGGACGGGCGAGAGCATTCCGTAGATCGACGACACGTTCACGATCGAGCCGCGGCCCGTTGCGGCCATCCGCCCGCCGATCACCTGGCAGGCGAGCAGGGTCCCCTTCACGTTCACCTGCATCACGTTGTCGAACGACTCCGACGGATAGTCCTCGAACGGACCCACCTCTTCGGCCGGCGCGTCGGGCGGCGAATCGAGCGCCGCGGCGTTCACGAGGACGTGCGGGACGTCGGCGAGCTCGTCCGTTGCACGTTCGATCGCGGCGCGATTCGTGACGTCGACGACGAAGCTGCTGATGCCGTCGCTCTCAGCAGTCTCTTCAATGTCGAAGATCGCCACCCTCGCTCCGCACGCCGCCAGCCCGCGCGCGATCTCGCCGCCGAGCTGGCCCGCCCCGCCGGTCACGACGGCGACCCGGCCGTCGAGCGAGAAGAGCTGGGTCAAGAGCGCTGCGCCTCCCACACCGCGTCGCAGAACTCTCTCACGCAGCCGGTGCCACCGGCACGTGAGAGCACCCAGCGCGCGAGCGGCTTGACCTCGGGCCACGCATCGGCAGGGACGACAGGGACTCCGACAGCGCGTAGGCACTCGGCGTCGTTGATGTCGTTGCCCACGTAGGCGGTGTCCTCGAGCGCGACGCCGAGGTCGCCCGTCCGCTCGCGGAGCACGGCGAGCTTGTCCTCGACTCCCTGCACGCAATCGACCCGCAGCTTCCTGGCCCGGGCGCCCACGATCGGGCTCTGCTCCATCGACACGATCAGCGGACGGACGCCGACCTCCTCGAGACGTCGCAGCCCCAGGCCGTCGCTCCGCGAGAACGCAAGAGTCTCATCGCCCTGCTCGTTGACCCAGACGCGGTTGTCGGTGAAGACGCCGTCGAAGTCGAACACCGCGAGTCGCACCCGCTCGAGCAGCGGCCCCAGCTCGGTCACGGGCGCGGAGCTGCGTGCGCCGCGACCGGTTCCTGTTCCTCGACCGGCTCGAGATCGGCGAGCTCGACGTTCTCGTCGGGCGCCAGCCGCCGGCGCAGGCGCCGCCCGACGATCCCGTCGAGCTCGTACGGCGGCAGGCCTCCGTCCGCGGGAGACTTGATCGCGACGTCCTCTGCCGCCAGGACGTGCCCTTCCTCTAGCTCGCGGGAAGCGACGAGCTTCTTGCCCATCTTCCGGATCGGCGCTTCCTCGATCTCGAGCGGACGCTTGACGCCGTCGCCGAGCGCGCCGGGCACGCGCTGCAGGTCACGGACGAGCTTTCGCATTCCTTCCGGCATCAGGGAGAACGCGTGGTCGGTGCCCTTCGCGGCGTGGTTGAGCGTGAAGTGCTTCTCGATCACGCGCGCGCCGAGCATGTAGGCGACGAGGGCCATCGCGATGCCGTTCTGGTGATCGGAAAGGCCGATCACGAGGCCCGGAAACCGTTCGCGCAGCGTTCCGATTACGTTCAGGTTCAGGTCGTCCGTGTCGGCGGGATAGGCCGCGGTGCACTGCAGGATGCAGAGCTGATCGTTGAGCGGCAGGATGGCCTCGACCGCGCGGTCGACGTCCGACAGCTCCGCGCCGCCGGTGGAGAGAATCATCGGCTTCCCGAAAGCGGCCACGTGACGCAGCAGCGGCGTGTTGCGGATGTCGCCTGAGGCGAACTTGAACGCCGGCACGCCGAGGTCCGCGAGCTGGTCGGCGCTCTCGAAGTCGAACGCCGTCGCGAAGAACGTGATGCCGATCTCGCGGGCATGGGCCTGCAACTCTCCGTAGTCGCTCGGCGACAGCTCGAGCGCCTCGCGATGCTCGCCGTAGGTCCGCCCGAAGCTGAACTCGTTGTCGTACGGCTGATCGAAGAACTCGCGCGTGTACAGCGCGCGATTCGCCCGCTTCTGCAGCTTGACGGCGTCGACGCCGCATTCCTTGGCGGCATCGACCAGCTGCTTCGCCTGCTCGAGACTGCCCTGGTGGTTGTTGCCGATCTCCGCGATGACGTAGCAAGCGCTGCCGTCGTGGATCTCGACACCATCGATCGTCAGTCGCCGCCCCTCGCTCATCGTTCCATGCTAGTTGCGGGAGTGCGCAGGCGTTCGAGGTCGGCGTCGACAAGTAAGCGCGCAAGCTCCTCGAAACCGAGCTCGGGCCGCCAGCCGAGCGTACGCCGCGCACGAGACGCGTCGCCGACGAGTCGGTGGAGCTCCGCGGAGCCGCGCTGCAGCGCGGGATCGACACGAACGTGCTCCTGCCAGTCGAGCCCGACGTGCCCGAACGCAGACTGGACGAACTCGCGCACCGAATGGCTCTCCCCGGACGCGACGACGTAATCGCCCGGCTCGTCCTCCTGCAGCATCAGCCACATCGCGCGCACGTAGTCCCCGGCGTAGCCCCAGTCGCGCCGCGCGTCGAGATCGCCGAGCACGAGCTCGTCCTGCAGGCCGAGAGAGATCGCAGCCGCGCCGTGCGCGACCTTGCGCGGCAGGAACTCGAGCGGACGTCGCGGCGACTCGTGGTTGTAGAGGATCCCGGAGCAGGCGAACAGGCCGTACTGGCGCCGATACGAGCTGACGATGAAGTGCGCGTATGCCTTCGCGACGCCGTACGGCGTCACCGGCTTCAGCGGGGTCTCCTCTGTCTGCGGGCTCTCGCTCGGCTCGCCGAAGATCTCGCTCGACGACGCCTGGTAGAAGCGGATCGAGGAGTCGACGGCGCGGATCGCTTCCAGCAGCGACGTCGCGCCAACGGCGGCGAACTCCGCTGTCGTGACCGGCCGTTCCCAGGACGCCGGGACGAACGAGGGAGAGGCGAGGTTGTAGACCTCGGCGGGGCGCGCCGCCTCGAGAGCCGTTGCGAGCGAAAGCTGGTCGAGGAGGTCAGCCTCGAGCAGCTCGATCCGGTCGCGGACCGGCTCGAGGTTGGAGTACTCCGCGGCACCCGGCCGGACAAGGCCTGCCACCGCGTAGCCCCGCTCGAGCAGGAGCTCGGCGAGGTACGAGCCGTCCTGCCCACCGATGCCGGTGATGAGCGCGCGCGTCACGACTCCATTGTCCCAACGGCCTCGGCGTATGCCGCAAGGGTGGCGTCGGTCACCGATGCCCATGAGAACCGCTCGAGGGCGCGCTCCCGGCCGGCAGCGCCCAGCCGGCGCCGCAGTTCCCGGTCGGCGAGCAGCCGCTCCAGCGCCGACCGCAGCGCGCCAGGGTCGCGCGGCGGGACGACGAGGCCGGTCTCGCCGTCCACGACGAGGTCACGCAGGCCGCCGACGGCGGTCGCGACGACGGGGCGTCCATGGGCCATCGCCTCGAGGCAGGCGACTCCGAAGCCCTCGCGCCTCGATGGACAGGCCACCACCGCGGCCCGCGCGTACAGCCGCTGCAGTTCGTCGTGGGGGACGAAGCCCTGCGCGCCGGGAACCCGCGCCCGCAGCGGGCCGTCGCCGGCGATGACGAGGTTCAGCCCGTCGGCGGCCTCGACCAGCTCGAGCACACCCTTCTCCGCCGACAGGCGGCCGGCGTAGAGCACCTCGGGCGGCACGGCCTCCACGCCCACCTGCGCAGGGAGATCGCCTCCGCTGGGGATGAGGCGCACCTCCTCCGCGCCCAGGGCCCGCGCACTGTCGGCAAGCTCGTTGGACGCCGCGATCACGAGCCGCGCTCCCTGCAGGATGCTGCGGGCCAGCGCGGGGGCGCGACGTGCCAGCTCGACGTCGGTTCCCCAGACCTGCAGGACGTAAGGCTTGCCGCTACGTGCGGCGACCCAGCCGGCCGGCAGCCAGTGCGCGTGCACGAGGTCCGCATCGACTCGGCGCGCCGCTTTCACAAAGCCCAGGAGCAGTCCCGGCACGAAGAGCCCGAGCCAGGGCCGTCTGCGCAGATTGCCAAGCACGCCGTGGCCGTAGGCGATCCCGTAGTGCCTGAACTGCTCGGGCCCGATTACCTCCACGTCCACACCGCGCCGCCGAACCCGCTCGACGGCGTCGGCGACGAATCGCCCCGCTGCGTCACCCGGATACCGCGGATACGACGTCGTCAGGACTGCGATGCGCATCAGCGGCCGACGCGAAACACGGCGTAGCCCTCGGAGCCGCTCGTAATCTGCGTCAGGTGCGGCGATGCGCAAGCCGCCCAGGACGAGGGCTCACCAGAGACGTGCAAGAAGTCCTCCATGTAGCGCTTGCTGCCCTCGTCCGTCGTCAGCACGAAGACGCGAACTCTCGCCAAATTGTCGCAAGCGATCGGAAACGTCTGTTCGACACGCCCTGGAAAGAAGAACGCGAACGCTCCTTCCGGGGAGAGCAGCCTGTCGGTCGGCCCCATCAGCGGTCGGACGGCGTCCAGGGCTCGACTGAGCGAGGGCAAGACGATCCTGCGCGTCGTGTCGTGGTCGAACTGCTTCGCAGCATCGGTGCGGCGCCACTGTGACCAACCCGATCGCTGCAGACCGTCGATGTTGTAGACGTTCTCGGCGGCGACGACTGCCAGCGCCGCAACCGGCGCCAACGCGACGATGGGAAAACGAACGCGTGTGAGAGCCGCGATCGCCGGGACGGCGCAGAGCGCCATCAGCCCGAAGAGGCCCGGCCACGCAGCGGACAGCAGGCGGTCGTCGTAGGTGGCGAACGTCATCCAGGCGACGAGCGGTCCGACCATCCAGAGGGCGAATTGCGCCAGTTCTGCACGCTCCGGCACGGCCGTCGCCGGTGCAACCACTGCCGCGGCCAGCGCGACCATAGTGAGGAGCCACGCGGCGACAGAGCTCGGATCCGCGAAAGCGCCAACCGTGAAGGCCCGCTCGTGATTTGCGAGCCAGGGCAGGAGCCAGGACAGGAGCGCAACGGTAGGGACGACCGCCACGATCGCTCTGCGGTGAACGACACCTCCAATACGCACCGCGGCGTAGAGCAGCGTGAACATCAGCAGGCTCCTCAACGTGTTGCCGAACCAACCGGCGTTGAGAATCTCGTACCTCCGGGTTTGGTCGGCCAGGCTCGAGTAATAGGGGCCACGCACGCCGGCTTCGAGAAAGCTGCGTAGGCCGATGCCCAGATGCGCTGCCTGCACGATGTAGTACAGAAATCCGAGGACCACGCCTCCGGCGAGCGGCACGATGCGAAACAGCACCCGCCGGCGGAGCGGCTCCCGCACGAGCAATTGCGCGACCCCAAGCCCGAGCAGAGCCGGAATCGCGCTTGGCTTCGCAAGCACTGCAAGCGTCGCAGCAGCCCCGACGGCTAGAGATTGGAGACGGCCACGAGTCAGCGGCCTGAACAGGAGAGCGCCGGTCAGCGCGATGAACGCGGCTACGAAGACGTCCGTCAGCGTCGCGACGACCTGATTCGCGAACACCGGCGTCGCGACCACGAGGAGCCCCACGACCGCAGCCGCGACACGGCCCCATGGACGAGCGGACACAGCCCACGCCAGCGCTCCGACAAGCAGCAAGCTGAACAGGCCGCACAGCAACCTCCCCGAGACGTCGCTGTATCCGATCAGCCCCCACATCCAGCCCTGTAGCGCGTAGAAGAGCGGGCGGCTGTACGCCGAAGCTCCGGTTTGCGGCTCGTTGAAATGCCAGTGTTCCGAGATCAGCCGCGACCACGTTCCGAAGGTCAGCGCGTCGCTGGCGTGGATGGGAAAGGCGACCGCGACGACGGCGCCGATGATCAGGAAGATCGCAACCGTTCCCCACGCGACGAGTCGCAGGTACGGGATCGACTTCATCGCCGCAGCTGTCGCCCAAATACGATCGGTAACGCGAGCACGAGGGCCGCGAAGGCGTAGAAGTAATAGAACTGCATCGTCAGGTAGAAGACGTTCGCCGCCATCGTCCCGGCGAGCGCGGCAGTCATGCCCCAGGCCAGCGGCCGCACTCGGCGCGCGACGGCAAGTCCCTCGAGAGCGAGCTGCCGGCCCAACGCTCGTGCCGCGCGCAGGCGGGAGAAGAGGTAGCGCAGGAAGAGCAGGAACGCCACGGACCCGACGAGGCCGGTCTCGACGATCAGCGCGACGTAGAACGAGTGCGGCCCCCAGTTCGACTTGCCGGTGACGAACTCGTAGTAGACGGAGAACGTGTTCAGCCCGAGGCCGAACAGCGGGTGGGAATGGATCACCTGCGGCACGAAGTCGTACACAGCGAAGTGAGCGCTCTCGGAGCGGCCTCCCGTCTGCACCCGTGATTGCAAGAGCACGACGAAATAGTGACGGCGGCTCCACACGACGGCCACGAGGAGTGCGGCGACTGCGCCGAGCGGAACGAGCAGCACTCGCGACACGAGACGCCGCCGATAGGGAATCGCCAGCACGAGCAGCCCGACGAGAAGGCCGAGAAGCCCGCTACGCGAGAGGGTCGAGAGCATCACTAGGAAGAGGAAGCCGAGCACAACCGCGATGGGCACGCGCAATCGATGACCTCGCTCCAGCCGTAGATATACGGGCAGCAGCGTCAGCAGCGGAATGCAGATCATCACTGCGAGGTGGTTCGGATCCGTCGTCAGCGCGTTCGGGCGGTAGACGGTCGTCCCACCGATCGCGCCGTACACGTTGATCGTGCTGGCGCCACCGGTGAGCGGCGAGAGCAGAATCTGGTCGAGGTTCGTGCCGGCCCGCGCCGCAAGCAGCTGCAGCACGCCGTAAACGCCGTTGACGACGAGCCCGACCGTCAGCGCCGCGACCGCCTTCCAGTAGAACACGGTGGAGCGGCGGGCGAGATAGGCAACACCTGCGCCAAGGAAGAGGAAGTGGATGACGAACTTCACCATTCCCTTCCCCCACTGGTCGAGCGACTGCTTCGTCTCGATGTTGAAGAAGCCGATGAGGTAGATGACGAGGAGCGCCGCAAAGATGCCGAGCACCGTGACCGTTGTGCGCGGAAAGCGTGGCTGCCCCCACTCGAGCGCGAACGCCACGAGGAACATGACGGTCAGCACGTCCGAGAGCCCCACGGCGCCCGCCACGCTCCAATGCACCTTCTCCCACGTGACGCAGAACAGCGTCGCCAGGAAGAGTGTCCCCGTGATTCTCATTCCAGTCCTCGTAGCAATTCGGCGAGCTCCTCGACTCGAGCGCCCCGCCCCAATCTCTCCCGGTCGTCCGCCGACAGGGGCGTCCCGTTCAGCGCGCCCGCCTGCCACTTCGCGTGCAGCTCCGACA
>CATPAS010000039.1 GCA_955652075.1 uncultured Gaiellaceae bacterium
GCTCGCAGATGACGATCTTCGTCGGCCGCTTGGGGGGCTAGCGGGGCTCGAAACGGAGCCCGGCGCGGCTCCAGCCGGCGATGGGCCGGCCACCACAGTCGAAGCGCGCAGGGCTCCGTTGAGACAGACCTATGCCGGTGGAGAAACTTGCTCGGCGACCTTTGTGCGGGTCCACTACCCTCGTCGCGAGATGACCGCCGGGGAGGAGCAGCCGCAGACCTGGCATCACGGGATCGTCGCCAGATGGTGGGCAGAGTTCAACGTGTCCGGTCCCGAGATCTCGTACTTTCAGAAGTTCATCGAGGACGACGGTCAGCCCGCCCTCGACGTCGCGTGCGGCACCGGCCGGCTTCTCGTCCCTTACCTCCGCGCCGGTCTGGACGTCGACGGGTGTGACATCTCGGCGGACATGCTGGCGCTCTGCGGCGAGCGAGCGGAAGCTGAAGGCCTGTCGCCCAATCTGTACAAGCAGGCGATGCACGAGCTCCAACTCCCACGCAGGTACAGGACGATCGTTGTCTGCGGTGGTTTCGGGTTGGGAGGGAACCGTGGGCAAAATCTTGAGAGCCTCAGACGTATCTATGCGCAGCTGGAGCCTGGTGGCCTCCTGTTGCTTGACAACGAGGCACCATATGCCGACGCAGGCCTGTGGCCCTATTGGCTCAGGCATGAGCGGAGAGCGTTGCCGAAGCCTTGGTGCGAGCTGGGCGACGGAGACCGCCGGCAAGGTGCCGACGGATTGGAATACGAGCTACGCAGCCGGATCGTCGAGCTCGATCCGCTGGCCCAGTCTGTGACGCTCGAGATGCGCGCCGACATGTGGCGCGACGGAGAGCACGTCGCAGCGGAGGAGCACATCTTGAAAATGTCCATGTACTTCACGCACGAGCTGGTCTCGATGCTCGAGCGCGCCGGGTTCAGCGATGTGACACTGCGCGGCGACTACACGGACGAAGAACCGGATGCGGACACCAATTTCGTTGTCTTCATCGCGAGGAAGCAGGGAGAGCTGGATTAGGTGCTACCTTGGCCGTTCGACGCGTCGAGTCTTGCCCGGCCCTAGCTTCTGATCCGCGGCCTGCTTCCGTCCATCTCTCGCCGTTCCGTGTATCGCGGACGAATGACGGGAGGCCAAGCATTGGAAGCCATTGAGCTCGACGAGACGTTCTGGCGCAGGCGCGCCGAGGAACTACAGCACGCACTCGATTCACGGATCGTGATCGAACAGGCGAAGGGTGTCCTGGCGGAACGGCTCGGCCTGGACATCGAGGGGGCTTTCAACGTTCTGCGCGGCGCCGCCCGGGGGGAGCGCATGAAGGCTCATGACCTCGCGAGTGCCGTTGTGAAGAACAGAGACACACCCCAAACGATCGTCCGGTTCCTGGCGCGTAATCCGCATCTCTTTCACGTCTCTTCGCGCGACGAGCGCGTGGCGCGAACGGAGGAGTTCTTCAAGCGCGTGAACGACACGATGAGGAACGAGCTCGGCGACGGCGACGGCAACTTCCTCTGTGAGTGCGGCAACATCGCCTGCACGGAGAAGCTCGCTCTCAACGCGGAAGACCTTCGTCTACTGCACTCGATCGAAGGCTACTTCGCCGTCCTCCCCGGTCACCAGATACCGGAGATCGAGACGTTGGTCAAAGAGAACGGCCGCTACGCGATCGTGCACAACAACATGGGGTAGGCGCGAAAAGAGGCCGCCGGTCGCGAGCGACCGCATGACTCCGCGACCGGCCAGGCCTCCCGCCGTCTGTCTGCGTCTATTCCTGGTGAGAGAGCCGGCTCATGGGGCAAAGCGGACCCAGGCGCGAGGGCAAGGCGCGCCCCGGAATCTAGCAAGATACGTTGCGTGACGCACAAAGTCCCCATGGTGGGGCTATGCTCGGAAAAGGCGCGCTCGTCTCGGAGGCCGTTCGCCTCGAGCACAGGGCTTGTCCGCCCAACCAGGGCTACCGACGGATGGCGATGCTGATCTTCATCGACCGTGAGGCACCGAGCTGGTCCTTGACCACCAGATAGAAGGCGTAGTTGCCGCGGCGAAGAGGTCTGCCACTGATGACCCCCGTCTTCGCATCGAGTTGCAAGCCGGTCGGTAGCTTCCCGCGAACCACGCTCCAGGTGCGCGTTCCAAATCCGCCCTGCGCCAGACCGTTGGCCCGATAGAGCCTCGCGAGGTGTCCGAGGCGCGGCATGTTCACTGCGGCCAGGCGTAGCTCGTCGGCAACGCGCAACGTGATCGTGTGCAGGGTGCTCCGGCCTTTAACGTCGGTGACGCTGAACGTCACGGGGAAGTCGCCGGCGTCAGCGGGTACGCCCTTGATCGTCGCCGTCGAACCGTTGCCCTGGTCGCCGATGAAGCCGACATGCGTCGGCAGCGATCCCTGGGTGAGCTCCCAGCGATACGGGCCGCTGCCGCCGCTGGCGCTGAGCTCGATCGAGAGTGGAACCGCGACCTCGGCGACCTGGTTCACGGGTGCGCCAATCTCAAGGGCGGGTACGACCTCTAGTGAGAATTGTCTTTGGGACGCCGCGCCGCCGGCAGAGACGTCGACGGTAAAGGACACCGTTCCGGGGGTCGTCGGCGTCCCGCTCAGCACGCCGTTGGAGGCGAGCGACAGACCTGCCGGCAACGAGCCGCCACCAAGGGCCCAGCTCTTCGTGCCTGAGCCGCCCGATGCAGCCAGCGTCAGCGAGTACGGACTGCCGACGCTCGCCGTCGGCAGGCTCGCCGTCGTGATCGAAAGCGATGGAGTGGGAGCCGGAAGCGGGCCTGGGCCTCCTCCGCCTACGCCGTTGATGGTGATCGTGAACTCCCGCTGCGCGTCCGAAGGCCGGCACCAGTCTGCCGAAGGTGGATTTTGATCGCTCAGGTCGACCCAGAACGACCAGCTTCCGGCCTGAGTCGGCGTGCCGCTGACGAGGCCGGTCGATGCCAGTGCCAATCCGGGGGGCAGTGAGCCGGAGATCACGCTGTACTGGTACGGCAGCGCCGGCCCGCAGCCACCGGCCCCGCCGAACGCGAAGCTGTACGCCGAGCCAACGGTTCCAACCGGCGTGGCGTAACTCTCGTCGGTGAACCTCAGCGCCCAAGCGCCCGAGGCGAACACGAGAGCGGTCGCAGCCGCGATCGAGAAGATGATGGCTTTGCGTTTCATCGGGATCAGGATCGGCATCATCTTCGCCGTCACCTGTAAAAAACCCGTTAAGCGTTTCGAGATCGGCGAGGGATTTGGCTCAGCGCTGGGCCCGGGAGTCGAGCCTGCGGGACTGCGGCTAGGCCGCGGCCACGGGAGACTCGGCCAAGCGCGCATAGCGAAGCGCTTCCCAGAGCAGGTCGATCGTCACCGTCAAGCCGGGGACCTCGTCCGTCATGCCCGAGCGCCAAAGCTCCTGTCTCTGCTCGATGCACGATTCGATCGCAGTCGTGATTGCGGCAACGTCATCCCCGCAGCCACCGAGCAGATGATCCGCCCACACCGTGCGGAGTCGAGAGGCATCCGATGTCTCGGCGATGAATCCGCAGACCGGGCAGATGATGCTCTGCATTGTTTGCATGCTAGGCGTGACGCACGCCGCGACGCCGGCCTTCGGACGGAGGGGCTACGCCGCGTGCGTCTGCTTCCTCAGGCCTGAGTCGCCGTCCAGGTAAACGCCACGGATGCGGCGCGTCCCTGCAGGACGTTGTCATGCGGGTCGGTGCCGGTCGACGTCAACATCACCCGGAGCTCGAGCGTCTCCTTCTCTCCGGCTGTGAACCGTCCAAGATCGAAGGATCGCAGGCGCGTCACGGGCCCGCTGAAAATCGTTGCTCCGTCCTCAGGGCGCGTGGCCACGACCGAGAGCCGTGCTACGAAGGCGGGATCGCCGGCGATACGCGCCGTCAGCCGGTACGTGGCCGGCAGGGAGCCGACGTTTGCGATCGTGAGTGACTGCCTGACCGGAACACCGATTCGCAGGCGCCGAGCGTCGATTGCCTGGGGCGATGCCCAGCCGCCGGTGACGACGTTCCCATGTGTGAGCGGTGAGCCGAAAACGCTCGGGCTGTTGAGCGCAGCAAGCACGGAGGGCACGACCACCAGCGTCGCTGTGATGACCAGAGCCGAGACGAAGATCTTTCGGAGCATGCTCTCATCGTCGTGCCACTCGGTCCCACTGTCTTTTCCCGCGTGGGAGTCATCGGCGCCCCCGATTCGGGTGACCTCGCTACCCGGTGAGGTTCAGGACGGGTCGGCAAAAAGTTAAGGTCGACAAGACCATAACTTCGTGGTAGGGTAAGAGTCGTGACGACCAGAACCAGCGATCCGGGAGTGCCGTCCGACTACGACCCATCGCAGTTCCCGGCGTTCGCAGTGACCGTGGACGTCGTGGTCCTGACCATGTCCGAAGGCCTGCTTCATGTGCTGCTCGTGTGCCGCGGTGAGGCGCCGTTCGAAGGGATGTGGGCGATCCCGGGTGGCTTCAAGCGTCCCACCGAGACGTTGGA
>CATPAS010000040.1 GCA_955652075.1 uncultured Gaiellaceae bacterium
GTCGGCGAGATCGACCCTGAGACCCAGCGGCTGCTCGACGTCGGCAAGGAGGCACTGGCGGCCGGCATCGATCAGGCGCGCGCGGGCAACCGCGTCGGCGACATCTCGCATGCCGTCCAGCGGGTTGTCGAAGGCGCAGGCTTCTCCGTCGTCCGCTCCCTGGTCGGCCACGGGGTGGGCCGCTCCTATCACGAGGAGCCGCAGATCCCGAATTTCGGCGAGCCGGGACGAGGGCCGATCCTCCAACCTGGAATGACCCTGGCGATCGAGCCGATGATCACAGCCGGCGGCCCGGATGTGTACCTCCACGACGACGAGTGGTCGATCTCGACCCAGGACGGCTCCCTGGCTGCCCATTTCGAGCACACCGTGGCGGTGGAGGAGGAGGGCCCGCCCAGAATCCTGACGGCGGCCAAGTCCCGAGAAAAGGCCGGTTTGGTACCATAATCGGTTCGCGGCGGGCCGTCCCGCCGTCTTTTCGAGCGTAGACAAGAAAGGCGATGACCAAGCAGGAAGAGAAGATCGAGATGGAAGGCGAGATCACCGAGGCGCTCCCGAGCACGATGTTCCGGGTGCAGCTCGAAGGCGGGCCGACAGTGCTCGCCACGATCTCCGGGAAGATGCGCAAGCACTACATCCGCATCCTCCCCGGAGACAAGGTGAAGGTCGAGCTCTCCCCCTACGACCTCACTCGCGGCCGAATCACTTACCGACACCGATGAAAGTACGAGCCTCAGTCAAGCCCATCTGCGACCGCTGCCGCGTGATCAAGCGGCACGGAATCACCATGGTCATCTGCAGCAAAGATCCAAAACACAAGCAAAGGCAGGGTTAACCGCGTGGCAAGAATCGCCGGAGTGAATCTTCCGAACCAGAAGCGGCTCGAGATCGGGCTGACCTACATCTACGGCATCGGCCAGTCGACGGCGCGCAAGGTCGCTGTCGCGCTGAGCCTCAATCCCGACACGAAGATCAAGGACCTCACCGACGAAGAGGTCACGAAGCTTCGCCAGTACATCGACGAGAAGCTCCAGGTGGAAGGTGACCTTCGCCGCGACCGCTCGCAGGCGATCAAGCGCCTGGGCGAGATCGGCGCCTATCGCGGCATCCGCCATCGCCGCGGCCTTCCCGTCAACGGACAGCGCACCCGCACCAATGCACGAACCCGCAAGGGCCCGGCCAAGACCGTGAGCCGCGGCAAGAAAGCGGCGGCGAAAACCTAAATGGCGCCTCCTCGCAAAACGGCGGCCAGGGGCCGCACGCGTCGTCGCGTCCGCAAGAACATCGCGATCGGACAGGCGCACATCAAGACGTCGTTCAACAACACGATCGTCGCGCTCACCGACAAGGACGGAAACGTGATCGCATGGGAGTCCGCCGGCTCGGCCGGGTTCAAGGGCTCGCGCAAGTCGACGCCGTTCGCGGCCCAGGTGACCGCCGACTCGTGCGCTCGCAAGGGCATGGAGCACGGGTTGCAGAAGGTCGAGGTCTTCGTGAAGGGGCCGGGTTCCGGGCGTGAGACAGCGATCCGCTCGCTGCAGGCCGCAGGCCTCGAGATTCTCGGTGTCAAGGACGTAACGCCGCAGGCCCACAACGGCGTGCGGCCGCGCAAGAGGCGGAGGGTTTAGCCACTAATGGCCCGCGACACCTCCCCCAAGTGCAAGCAGTGCCGGCGTGAGGGCATGAAACTCTTCCTCAAGGGCGAGCGCTGCCTCACGGAGAAGTGCGCGATCGAGCGCCGCTCTTATCCGCCGGGCGAGCACGGCCGGGGGCGCATCAAGCAGTCCGAGTACCTACTGCAGCTGCGCGAGAAGCAGAAGGCGCGCCGGTACTACGGCCTGCTCGAGAAGCAGTTCCGCACCTACTACAGCAAAGCGGCGAAGGGCACCGGCGTCACGGGCGAGAACCTGCTGCGCATGCTCGAGACGCGTCTCGACAACGTCGTCTACCGCCTCGGCTTCGCCGCGTCGCGCGCCCAGGCGCGCCAGCTCGTGCGCCACGGCCACTTCCACGTCAACGGCCGTCGCGTCAACATCCCCAGCTACCAGGTCAAGCCCGACGACATCATCACCGTCGCGCCGGGCTCGTCGGCGGAGCAGGTCATCCGCGACGCGACCGACCTGACCGCCTCGGTGGCTCCATGGCTGCAGGCCGACCATGACGGGCTCACCGGAAAGATCCTCAAGTGGCCGTCGCGTGACGAGATCGACACGCCGGTCCAGGAATCGCTCATCGTCGAGCTCTACTCGAAGTAAGGAAGGAATCGCATTGGCTACTCGCACAAGTTTGATGGAGTTCCAGGTCCCGAAGATCGTCCACGAGGAGTTGGACGAGCAGCGCGGGGTCTTCGAGATCGAGCCGCTCGACCGCGGCTTCGGTTACACCTTCGGCAACTCGCTGCGCCGCGTGCTGCTCTCGTCGCTCGAGGGCGCTGCGGTCACCTCGGTCAAGATCGAGGGGATCTCGCACGAGTTCACGACGCTCCAGGGCGTTCGTGAGGACGTCACGGACATCATCCTCAACCTCAAGAACCTCGTCTGTCGCCTGCACGGCGAGTCGCCCGAGATCGAAGTGCACGTCGCGAAGCGCGGCGCGGGCCTAGTCAAGGCGTCCGACATCGAGGCTCCGGCGGAGCTCGAGATCCTCAACTCGGACCTCGAGATCGCCCATCTCTCCGACAAGGGCAAGCTCGAGATGACGCTGACGATCGGCCGCGGCCGCGGCTACGTCCCGGCGGAGATGAACCGCGGGCCCGAGCACACGATCGGCGTCATTCCGATCGACTCGATCTTCTCGCCCGTTCGGCGAGTCGCGTACGACGTCGAGGCTGCGCGCGTCGGTCAGCGCACGGACTACGACAAGCTGCGCCTGGACGTGACGACCGACGGTTCGATCAGCCCGAAGGACGCGATCGGACAGGCGTCCGAGATCCTGATCAGGCAGCTTGCGATCTTCACCGACCTCGATCGCATGGAGGGCTTCGGCGAATCCCCGGCAGCCCCAGGCGGAGTCGACGGCGGGCAGGCGGAGATGCCTCTTGCGCACGGGATGGAGAACTTCCCGATCGAGGAGCTCGAGCTCGGCGTACGTTCGTACAACTGCCTCAAGCGCGTCGGCATCGAGACGATCGGCGACCTCGTCGTCAAGACCGAGAACGAGCTCGCGGCGATCCCGAACTTCGGCAAGAAGTCGGTCGAGGAGGTCAAGGAAACGCTGTCGGCGCACGGTCTGACGCTGCGCGGCGACGAGAGCGGCGGGAGCGCCGTCTAGGCATGCGGCATCGCCGGGCCGGCAAGAAGCTCGGGCGCGACTCGGCGCACCGCAGGGCGCTCTACTCGAATCTCGCGGGCGCGCTGATCGAGCACGGCCGGATCAAGACCACCGTGGCCAAGGCCAAGGCGGTCAAGCCGTTCGCAGAGCAGATGATCACGCTCGGCAAGCGCGGTGACCTCCACGCCCGGAGGCTCGCGCTCGCCGAGCTCCGCTCGCAGGACGTCGTCCACCAGCTGTTCGCCGACGTCGCCCCGCGCTTCGCGGACCGTCCCGGCGGCTATACGCGGATTGTCAAGCTCGGGCCGCGGCTCGGCGACGCCGCGGAGATGGTCTACCTCGAGCTCGTGGACTACCAGCCGGACGGCACGTCGCGCTCGGCTACTGCAGCGTCGTAGCA
>CATPAS010000041.1 GCA_955652075.1 uncultured Gaiellaceae bacterium
GCGCGTAGCCGGTGGAGTCGGGACCACGGTGCTTCATCGACTGCAGCATGGCCGTCATGTCGTGACCGACGGCATGCGTCCCGTCCCCGTTCCGGTAGATGATCCCGGCGATCCCGCACATCAGGGGAGCACGTCCAGGTACTTCTCCCGCTCCCAGTCCGTGACGGCGGCGAGGAACTGCTCCCACTCGTCACGCTTGTAGTGCATATAGACATCGTAGAGACGGCCGGGTAGGGCACTGCGCACGACCTCGTCCTCTGCGAGCGCCTGGAGGGCCTCGCCGAGGTGGTCGGGCACACGGGGGATCTCGCCGCCCTCGGCCAGCACGTCGTAGACGTTGCGCTGCTGCGGCGGGCCGGGGTCGAGCTTCCGCTTGACGCCGTCGAGCCCAGCCTTCAGGAGCGCGGCCTGCGTCAGGTACGGGTTGCAGGCAGAGTCGACTGCACGGAACTCGAAGCGTCCCCCGCTGGCCACACGGACGAGCGTCGTTCGGTTCTGCCAGCCGTAGTCCTTGTAGATCGGCGCCCAGAACCCGAAGTCCCAGAAGCGCTTGTACGAGTTGACGGTCGAGGCGGTGACCCCGCAAAGGCCGCGGTAGTGGTCGAGGATGCCCCCCATGAACTGGAGCCCGATCTCCGACAGCTTCGCGGGACCGTCGGCGTCGTAGAAGACGTTGTTGCCGTCTCCGTCCACGAGCGTGAAGTGGTGGTGCGCGCCGTTGGCCGACACGCCTGTAAAAGGCTTCGGCATGAAGCTCGCGATCACGCCGTGCTTGCGCGCCACCGCTGCGCAGATCTGGCGGTAGGTCGAGAGGTTGTCAGCCGTGCGGACGGCGCGGTCGAAGAGGAAGTTGAGCTCGAGCTGCCCGGGTGAGTCCTCGTGGTCGCCGTACGTGGGGTTGATGCCGAGCCGTTCGCCGTAGTCGATCACGTCCAGGATGATCTCCCGGAGCTCCTCGAACTGGTTGATGTGGTAGCACCACGGCTTCGTCAGACCCTGCGCGTCGTTCGGGTCGTCCGTCTTGCTCATCCACATCATCTCGGGCTCGATGCCGCAGAGGAACGTGTAACCGAGCTCCTGCTCCACCTCGTTCGTGATCCGCTTGAGATTCTGGCGCGGATCGGCTTCGAGCGGCTTGCCGGACTCGGTGTCGTAGCAGTCGCAGAAGACTCGTGCGACGCGCTCGTCCCACGGGAGCTGCGCAAACGTGTCGAGGTCGGCGATCGCCGCCAGCTCGGACTCCTCGGGGCCGAAGCCGATGTAGCGGTCTTGCCGGTCGACGAACAGGTCGGCGGTCGCGCCGTAGACGAGCTGGTAGCCCTCCTCGGCGACCTTCTCCCACTGGGTCGCGACGACGCCCTTGCCGTTGACATGACCTGAGACCGAGACCTGCTGGAAGAAGATGTACTTGATCCCCCGCTCGTTGATGAGCTTGCGGAGCTGCCGGATTTTTTCGAGCCGGTCCGGATCGTGTCGGGCCTGATCGAGCGTCGGAAAGGGATCGGGAACGGGCCCTTTGCCGAGGACCCGCTGAACCTCGGTCGGACCTGATTCGACGACTGCCATAGCCAACTCCTTCTTCGCGCGAGGGGTCGCCGGTGCGGCTACTACCAGTACACACGCGGCATAGAGCGGTGTCTAGAGCGGAACCGTTGCGATGTCAAGCCCGCACAGCGGCCCCGAGCCAGCGCTCGAACAGACGCCTGCCATCTGAGAGGACCTCGTCGGCGCGCGCCTCGAGCTCGGCGAGCAGGCGGTCGAGCGCTCCCTGGCCGAGCACACCCTCGGCCGATTCGGCGTACGCTGGCACAAGGGCCCACTCGCGTGCGAGCCCGGGCGAGACCTCCAGGTGAAACTGGACGCCGTAGGCCGCGGCGCCGACGCGGAAGGCCTGATTCGGGTACGCCGGCGACCCCGCCAGACGCGTCGCACCGTCGGGTAGGTCGAAGGTGTCGCCGTGCCACTGGAGAGTGAGGTGCTCACGGGGCGTCCCCGCGAAGACCGGGTCGGCGAGCGCCTCGTCGGTGAGGGTCACGGGCAGCAGGCCGACCTCGGGCGACGGCCCCGGGTAGACGCGGGCGCCGAGACTGGCGGCCAGGAGCTGAACGCCCAGGCAAACGCCCCAGAAGGGGAGCCCGGAGCGCACGGCCTCCGCGATCAGCTGCTTCTCGTCCACGAGCCAGGGGTGCTCGTCGTCGTCGACCGCTCCCATCGGCCCGCCCATCGCGACGATCGCATCGAAGGCGCGCCAGTCCGGGAGCGGATCGCCCTCGTCCAGCTCGACACGGTGGATCGTCGCGCCGCGTTCGTGCAGAACGTCTTCGTACACGCCGGGCGGCTCGCAAGCGATGTGCTGGAGGACGAGAACTTGCACTGCCAGAGGCTGCAGCCTAGCTAGGCCCGATCCAGGCGAGGCACGGCGACCGAGCATGACGGGGCCTGCCTCCCGCTTCGTGTGTTGGGACGCGAGTTGCTATTCGGGGTGCAAGTGCCACGCGAGGGACGCGAGCTTCCTGAGCACGGGGCCGCAGTCACGAGCGCGGCGAGCCGGCGGGGACGTTGACGAGCCCCTGCGAGAGCCCGACACTGGAAAAGGTGATCCGTCTCGCGGCTCTGGAGACCCGGTTCGCGGAACGCGGTGCGCGGCTCGAGGTCGCAATCGGTGAGGGCACCGCCTCGGCCACCGTGGAGCCGCTCCCGATCAACGACGCCGACGAGCGTCGGCCGCGCAGCTGAGCTGTGGAGAGTTGGAGTGACGAGCAACTCGGTCGCTTCCGCCGGGACGGGTTCGTCGTTCTCGAGGAAGGCTTCATCGACGCGGATGCAGTCGCGCTCCTCCGCGAGCGCTTCGAACCGCTGTTCGCCGGCCGTTACGAGACCGGGATTCGCCCGGACGAAGTGAACTGGGTCCCGGAACGCGATCCCGAGGATCGCACTCGTCAGATCTGCAACGGTTGGAAGGCCGATCCATGCATCGCCGCCCAGACGCTCTCAGAGCGGACGGGCCGGCTCGCCGCGGCGCTGATGGGGTGGGACGGGGTGCGGGTCATCCAGGACAACTGCATCTGGAAGCCGCCTGGTGCGAAGTCGCTCGGCATGCACCAGGACGGAAGCTACCTCGACTACATCGTCCCGCCGGAGATGATCACGTGCTGGATCGCGCTCGACGACACCTCGGCGGAGGCCGGCACCCTCACGTACGCGGCCGGCTCGCATCGGTGGCCCCGCTCCCCCGAGAACCGAGGTGAGTTCCATGCGCCCCCCGACTGGCTGGCCCCGCTCGATCGTGCGCGGCCTGCGGCGGAAGAGTTGCGGCTCGAGCCGGTGGTCGTCCCTGCCGGCGGAGCCGCCTTTCACCACTTCAACACGTTCCACGGCTCAGGACCGAACACGGGCTCAGTGCACCGCCGCGCGGTGATCTCGCATCTCGTCCAGGCAGACACGCGCTTCCATCCCACGCACGTCGATCCCGTCTACTCGCGGTATCGCCGTGTGGGAGACACGACGATGGACGAGTCGTTCTTCCCGATCATCTGGACGCGAGAGGGACGTCGGAGTGGCTGGCTCGATTCGTCTTAGTCCGCCAGCCAGACGAGGCAGGTCGCGCGCTCGCGGATCTTCTTCGCCGCCCGGCGGGCCCGCCGCGGCTTGAGCTGCGACCGGTCCGGCCCAAAGACGAGCAGGCCTGGGTTGCGCTCGACCACGACCTCGAGCAACGCGTCGATCGGGTGCGGGCTGCACACGCGCAGCCGCTCGACGCGCACGGCCAGCGATTGGGCCAGCTCCGCAGGCTTGCGCAACTTGTCTTGGAGGTCCTCCCGCTCGATGTAGCCGTAGCCGACGAAGCTCCACGGCGTGGGCGGAACCTCCGCGGCGTTGACGAGGATGAGCGGCTGCCCGCTCTCGACGGCCGAGTCGACTGCGAAGGCGGTCGCGTCCTCGGCAAAAGGAACGTCGAGTGTCGCGAGGAGAACAGGCCTATTCGCGGAGGACAGAAGCGATACGTCCCCGCGCGGGCCGTTGCGCCGAAGGGTCAGCATGCTACTCGGGGTGGAGCTCCCAGCGGGGTGCGCTGCGCGCCGTGCGGCGGTACCTGCGCCGCCAGAACGGCAGGAGCACGAAGAGCCAGAACACCATCACGATCGGGATCAGATAGATGAAACCGGAGCTGACCACGACGATTAGGGGCACGAAAACGGCGGCCATGAGCCCAGCCGCGGCGAGCACCTCGAGCTGGTGGCGTCTGACGCGGCGGAGCAGGCCGTCGTACTCCTCCTGGGGGATCTGCTGCGTGTTCCAAGAGCGTTGACAGACGTCACACAGCCAGCGTTGACCGTAGGCCACGTCTTTGGTCTCGCCGCACTCGCATTTGATCGTGATCGGCGGCTTCTTCATTCGAGCCCATTGTAGGCCGGGCGTCGACGCGGACATCGGATGCGAGCCGATTGAAACGAACTGCGACAGGTGTTACTTTCGACGGCGCGGCCCCATGCGGCCTGCTCCAAACCGACGAGAGAGGGAGGTAGAGCGTGGCTGTGGCAGTCGTCGAGGAACGGCAGCTCCTGAAGACGCTTCGCTGGTACGACGGCTTCGTGATCTGCCTCGCGAATCCGGGCTTCCTGCTGGGCTCGCTCGGTAACTCAGTGCTCGATATGGGCGGCTGGGGCGCGATGCTGATCTGGGGCATCACGGCCGCGATCATCATCCCGGTCACCATCATCTACTCCGAGCTCGCCGCCATGTTCCCGGAGAAGTCGGGCGGCCTGTCCATCTACGCGAACGAAGGCTGGCGGAAGTACACGACGCTCGTCGGGCCGGTCGCGACGTTCGGCTACTGGATCGGCTGGTCGGTGGTGCTCGCGTTCCTCGGACTTTTTACAGGCTCCATCGCCCAGGCTGCGTGGTTCCCCGGCGAGCCGTATGGAACGAATGCGTTCGGCGGGAAGACGCTCGACAACGGGTACTTCAGCACCGGCGCCGTCCACGTGGGGCTCCAGCACCTGATCGCCATCGGCCTCATCATCGCCGTCTGGCTCTTCAACGTCTTGGGCACGCGGATCGCCGTCTCTTTCGCCTACGTCGCGGGTCTCCTGCTCATGGTCCCGCTGTTCTGCTTCACGGTGCTGCCGTTCGTGAATGGCGACTTCCACTCGGCCAACCTGACCTACAAGCTCAACGACCCCGGCCTCGCCTGGGGAGGGTGGCAGCTCGCGTTAGTCTGGATCTGGCTCATGATCTGGTCGACGGCGCCCGAAGCCGCCGCGACCTTCGCGCCCGAGTACAAGGACACCGTCCGCGATACGAGAAAGGCCCTGCTGTCCTCGGCGGCCTTCATCCTCCTGATCAACACCTGGGTGCCCGTCGCGCTCACCGGAGGAGCCGGAGAAAAGCTCGTGGGGGCGTCCGACTACGTCGGCGCCCTGAAGGTCCTCGTGGGCTCAGGGGCGACGAACTTCTTTGTTGTTGTCATCTGCGCAAGCTTCATCCTCTCGATGAACACCGCCACGGCCGATGGCAGCCGCGCCCTGTACGCCATCTCCAAGGACGGCTTGACGATCAGAGAGCTGGGGAGGCTGAACCGCTTCAACGTGCCCGGAAACGCGATGTCGCTCGACCTGGTGATCAACATCCTCTTTGTCCTCTTCGTGGGGAACATCTTCGGCATCCTCGCCGCGAGCAACATCGGCTACGTGCTCGCGAACGCCTTCGCCATCTCTGCGTTCGTCCTCCTGCGCAAGGACCGCCCGAACTGGCCGCGGCCGATCAA
>CATPAS010000042.1 GCA_955652075.1 uncultured Gaiellaceae bacterium
ACGTGACGACGATCGCGACGAGCATTCCGGCCGCACCGATCTGGTTTCCCCTCCGCGCCGTCCCGGGGTTGGACAAGAACCGCAACGCCAGGATGAACGTCACGATCGTGATCAGATAGAGAAGATTCGTGACCTCGCGGCTCAACTGTGATCCTGGGGTCTCTTCTCCCGCTTCTTGAACATCTCGAGCATGCGGTCGGTGACGACGAAGCCGCCGACGACGTTCGCGGACGCCAGCACGACGGCGATCAGCCCGATGACGCTGGTGAGCGTGTCCTTGTGGTCGAGGCCGGCGACGAGCATCGCGCCGACGATGACGATGCCGTGGATCGCGTTCGTGCCTGACATCAGCGGCGTGTGCAGCATCGTCGGCACCTTGGAGATGACCTCGAAACCGAGGAAGATCGCGAGGACGAGGATGGTGATCTCGAAGGTGAGCAGCAGGCCGTGGCTCACGCGGCCGCCGCTTTCTCCCGGGTCACACACGCGCCCGCGGTGATCTCGTCGTCCCAGTCGAGGGCGAGCTCGCCTTCCGGCGCAAGATGCTGGAGCAGGGCGCTCACATTGCGCGCGTAGAGCTGGCTCGCGTGAAACGGCATCGTCGACGCAAGGTTCGTCAGCCCGACGAGCGTCACGCCGTCCCGCTCGACCACCTCGCCCGGCTCGGTCGGTTCCGCATTGCCGCCCGCCTCGGCTGCGAGGTCGACGATCACCGAGCCGGGCCGCATGCGCGCGACGGCCGCTGCCGGGATCAGCTTCGGCGCGGGACGGCCGGGAATGAGGGCGGTCGTGATCACGACGTCGTAATCCGGGATCCGCGCGGCGAGCTCTTCCTGCTGCTTGCGCTGCTCGTCCTCGCTCAGCTCGCGCGCGTAGCCGCCGGCAGTCTCCTCGCCGCGCACGCCGAGGTCGAGGAACGTCGCCCCGAGACTCTCGACCTGCTCCTTCACGACCGGCCGCACGTCGAAGCCGGCGACGACCGCGCCGAGCCGGCGTGCCGTCGCGATCGCCTGCAGTCCCGCCACTCCGGCTCCCAGCACGAGCACCTTTGCCGGAGCGACCGTGCCGGCCGCAGTCGTCAGCATCGGAAAGAACCGAGGGAGACATTCCGCAGCAAGCAGCACGGCCTTGTAGCCGGACACAGTCGCTTGGGACGACAGCGCGTCCATCGACTGTGCGCGGGTGGTACGCGGGATCGACTCCATCGCGAACGCCTGGACCCCGCGCTGCGCCAGCAACTCGATTCCGGCGGGATCCGAGAGCGGTTCGAGGAATCCGATGAGCACCTGGCCGCCACGCAATCGCTGCGCTTCCTCGCTCGTGGGCTTCCGCACCTTGACGACTGCGTCCGCGTCCCACACCTGATCGGCGAGCTCTGCACCGGCCTCGCGGTACGCCTCGTCGGGAAACGATGCAGCCACCCCGGCGCCGCGCTCGACGACGACCTCGAACCCGCCTCCCACCAGCTTGGAGACCGCTTCAGGGACGAGCGCCACTCGGCGCTCGCCCGGCTCGACCTCCCGCGGAACGCCGATTCGCACGGCGCGATCTTACGTACCCTTCACCCGCCGTGGCCCATTTCATCCACACCTACGGGCTGTGGTTCGTCTTCGCGATCGTCTGCGCCGAGTCGGCGGGGCTCTGGCTTCCGGGTGAAACAGCGCTGATCGCCGCGGGTGTCTACGCAGCCAAAGGACATCTGTCGATCGTCTCCCTCATAGTCGTTGCGGCGGCCGCGGCGATCATCGGCGACAACATCGGCTACTGGCTCGGCCGGGAGGGAGGACGTCGGCTGATCTACCGTTATCCCTGGGCCAAGCGCCAGGCCGATCGGGTCATGCCCCGCGCGGAAAGGTTCTTCGAGAAGCACGGAGGCAAGGCGGTGTTCTTCGCACGGTTCTTCGGTGGAATTCGAGTCACCGGAGCATGGCTGGCCGGGATCACGCGGATGCCCTGGTGGAGGTTCCTCTTCTGGAACGCTCTGGGCGGTATCGTCTGGGCCACCGCTGTCGGGCTCGTGTCGTTCTACGCGGGGAAGGCTGTGGCCGACGCCGTCGCCCGTTACGGCACGTACGGAGGAGCTGCGATCGCAGTCATCGTCGTGGTCTTGCTGGTGGGAATCCACGTCGGGCGCCGTCGCATGGAGTCGGCCTGAAGGCGCTCGCATGTGCGCTCCTGGTCTGCGCGCTGCTAGCAGGCGAAGCCGCGACCGCCGCGGTGCCCGTGCCCGCGTTCGACCACGTTGTCGTGATCGTCTTCGAGAACAAGGAGACGACGAGCGTGCTCGGCAGCCGCGCCGCGCCGACGTTCAATTCGTACGCACGGCGCTACGCAAGCCTCACGCGCTACTACGCCGTGACCCATCCGAGTCTGCCGAACTACCTCGCCCTCGTCTCGGGGTCGACGCAGGGGATCACGAACGACTGCACCGACTGCGTCGTCGACGCGAAGAGCCTGGCGGACACGATCGAGTCATCGGGCCGGACCTGGAAGACCTACGCCGAAGGACTGCCGGCGCCCGGGTTCCTCGGCCCGTTCAACGGCCGCTACGCCAAGAAGCACGATCCGTTTGCCTACTTTCGTGGCATTGCTACCGATCCGGCTCGCCGCACGCGGCTCGTGCCGCTCTCCAGGCTGGCCACCGATCTCCGTGCCGGGGCGCTGCCGAGCTTCTCGCTCGTCGTCCCAGACCTGTGTCACTCGATGCACGACTGCTCGGTCTCCGTCGGCGATGCCTGGCTGCGCAGCCAGGTCGGGAGGTTCCTGAAGCTGCCGCGCACGGTCGTCTTCGTCCTCTTCGACGAAGGCAGCACCTCGAGCGGCGGGGGCGGTCACACGACGGCCCTGGCGCTGGGGACGGCTGTCCGGCTCCGTTCCCGTTTCACAGGCGTGACGGGGCACTACGGGATCCTGCGTACCATCGAGCAGGCCTGGGGGCTGCCGCTGCTCGGGCACTCGGCTCACGTGGCCCCGATCACCGGCATCTGGCGTTGACGCCCAACTAGAAGGGAAACGTCGCGCGGCCTGGAATGACGTCGAGCCGATGCTGGCCGACCTCGCCTCCTCGCTGGCTGCGCGCGATCCCTCGACAGCCGCGCACTGCGCGCGCGTGACTTTCCTGTCCAGGCGACTTGCGGTCTGGCTCGGCTGGGACGAGCCGAAGCTCCGGACACTCGAGGTCGGGGCGCCGTTGCACGACATCGGCAAGGTGACGATCTCCCAGGCGCTGTTGCGCAAGCGCGGCCCCCTGCTCCCGCAGGAGCTCGCCGAGATCCGGACGCACCCGGCCGCAGGCGCAAAGCTGATCAGCCCGGTCGGTCCTGCGCGCGACGCCTTGCCGTATGTGCTGTACCACCACGAGCGCTGGGACGGCAGCGGCTATCCAACCGGGCGCCGTGGCACCCAAATTCCCGAAGGTGCTCGCCTGCTCGCGGTGGCGGATGCCTTCGATGCCATGACGTCGACGCGTCCCTACCGGCGCGCGCTGCCGATCACGCGCGCACTGGGCGAGATCGAGCGTTGCGCGGGCACGCAGTTCGATCCCACCTTCGCGCAGGCATTTCTCGATGCGTGGAGCGCAGGCGCGCTCGCCGACGCCGCGGCGATCTAAAGAGCAGCCAGCCCTCTAAAGAGTCGCCCAGACCTCGAGCTTCGACTTCACTCGGCGGATGACCTCGTCGGTGTACTCGCTCGTGCCCGTGTGTCCGCCGAGGTCGGCCGTGCGGATCCCCTGCGAGACGGTCTCGAGGCAGGCCTCGCGGATCGCGCGGCCGGCCTGCTGCGCCCGCTCGCCTCCGAAAGCGAGGAGCGCCGCGCCGGCGAGGATCATCGCCATCGGGTTCGCGACATTCTTGCCGAGCAGCGAGGGCGCCGTCCCGTGCGCGGCCTCGGCCATCAACGCCTTCGGCTCGTAGTCGTCTTCGAACGCGACGAGCAACGACTCGGAGCCGGCGATCGAGCCGAAGAGCGGCAGCACCAGGTCGGAGAGGATGTCGCCGTCACGATTGAGCGCGGGAATCACCAGCGGGTCGCCGGCCGAAGCGATCAGCAGCGCGAAGGTCGCATCGATGAGCTGCGGCTCGTACGGCACGGCGGGATGTCGCTCGGCCGCCGCGTCCATCTCCTCTTTCAGCATGCCTTCGTAGGTCGGGCTCACCGTGTACTTGGGGCCGCCGAACACCTTTGCGCCCACCTGTTCAGCCTGACGAAACGAGAACTCCGCGACTGCTCGGCAGATGCGCCGTTCGATGCGCTCGGTGCGGAACGCCACCTCGTCGTCCCCCTCGCCCTCACGCCACTCCTTTGCTCCGTAGGCGTCTCCGACCGCCATGCGCACGATCGAGATCGGCGCGTGCACGCCGCCGAACGGAACGACACCCGGGATCCGGCGCCCCGTCCGCACGATGACCTTCCCGCCGATCTCCTCCCGCAGGATGCGGTTCGGCGAGCCGACGTCGTCGCGCCCTTCCGGGGTGATCGTGGCCGCCTTGAGACCGAGGCCGTGCTCGCGAATCGCCTGGGCAGCCTCGAAGACGACCCGGTTCTCGGTCGCCCGTCGCGAGCCCAGGGAGAGATCGAAGCGGGGAAACTCGAGCTCGAGCCCGGTCGCGTCCGGGCCGAGTACGCGCAGGGCTTCTTCGAGCAGTTCCTGCCCGGTCTCGTCCCCCTCCAGCACGACGATCGTTTTGGCGTCCACGGCAGCGGACACTAGCGAGGAGCATGCCGGGCAGTTGCGCGCAGCTCGTACGTCAGCCCGGCAGTGATCGATCAGTATCTCGACGGACAACCGTCGAAGATTTCAGGCCTCGCCATTTTGCGCGTGGTAGCCGCGCCGACTCGGGCCTAGATCCCGAAGAACAGGCCGTGTTGAGCCTCCTCCGTTCCTGGCTGAATTAAGTAGGCACGAGCCGCTGCCTAATTCTCGATTCTTTGCGCTAGGCTCAACCGCATTCAAATCGCTTGAGAGGGAGGAAATCGGTGGCACGTGTTACGAGGCTGGTCTGCGACGATTGCGGCAAGGAAGTCGACGAGGCAAAAGGGGCCGTGATGCGGATCAATTTCACGGACGCACGGCGCGGTTCCAAGCAAGCCGATCTCTGCGACGTTTGCGCCGGCAAGATGCCGGGCCAGGCAGTCGCTCGACGCGGCCGGCGTCCGAAGACGGCCGCCTAGCCTTTCCCCGCTCTTAGCGTCCGACGTGTCCGGCGCGTCCGGCATCGTCTGGGCGCCCGACTAGAGTGGACAAGTTGGGTCTGAATCTCATCACCGGCCCGGCTAACGCCGGGAAGGTGGCGCTCCTGCTCCGCCGGTATCTCGATGCGCTGCCTCGAGAGCCGTACCTGATCGTGCCGAACCGGTCGGACGTCGAAGAGCGCGAGCGTGAGCTGCTCGCCATCCAGCCTGCGCTCCTGGGCGGCTCGATCGGCACCTTCGACGACCTTTTCAAGCGGCTCGCGCGCGGCGGCGGCGAATCGCGTCCCGTAGCGACCGAGGCGCAGCGGGCTTTGATCGTCCGCCGCGCACTCGCCGGTCAGTCGCTCAACGGTCTCGGCCGCTCTGCCCGCTTCGGCGGCTTCGCGGACGCGCTGCTCGCCACGGTGGGTGAGCTCGAGTCCGGTTTGCTCGATCCCAACGATCTGGACGGCGAGCTCGCAGGGCTCTACGCCGCGTATCGCGGGGAGCTCGACCGCCTCGGCATGTGGGACCGCGATCTCCTGCGGCGGCATGCGGCTGAACGAGTCGCCGCCGAGCTCGATGCCTGGGGCGGCGAGCCGGTGTTCGCGTACGGCTTCGAGGACCTGACCGGCGCGGAATGGGCGCTCCTGCAAGCGCTCGCCGGCCGGAGCGAGGTAACCGTGTCGATGCCGTACGAGCCGAACCGCGCTGCGTTCGCGTCGCTCAGCCGGACCATGGACGATCTCGCCGGCCTTGCCGACGGTCGCATCGACGAGTTGCCCCCGGCCTTCGCGCAGGTCGCGGAGCCGGCGCTCGCGCATCTCGAGCGCACGCTCTTCGCCGAGTCTGTGTCCGACCCACCCGAGATCGAAGGTGCCATTCGCTTCTTCGAAAGCGCGGGCAAGCGCGGCACGCTCGAGCTCGTCGGCGAGGAGCTGCTGTCCCTGCTCAGGTCCGGCACTCCCGCAGAGCAGATCGGGATCGTCTGCCCCTCGCTCGAGCGCTGGCAGGCGCCGCTCGAGACCGCGCTCGGCACGCTCGGCGTTCCGTACGCGCTCGAGGCCTACGCGCGGTTCGACAAGACGCCATACGGCCAGGCGCTTCTGAGCCTCCTGCGGTTCGCGTGGCTCGGGGGCAGCCGCGGGGACCTCTATACGTTCCTCCGCTCCTCCTATTCGAGCCTGACGCGGCAGAACGTCGACTTCCTCGAAGGACGCCTGCGCGGACGCGCAGTCGATTCACCCGAGCGCGTCGAGGAAGAGACGATCAGGCTGCGTGACGGGCAGCCGTTGGCGGTCCTCGAGGCGTTGCGGTCGGCGCCGTCCCCACTCGATGCCGTTGCGGGGCTCGCGGCCTTCATGTTGCGCGCGGCTTACGGACTGGAGGCACCGCCCGTGGGCGAGCTCTCGCGCCAGGACATCCGGGCGCACGAGGCCGTGATGCGGCTCGTCGGAGAGCTCCGGAGCTGGACCGAGCTCGAGGGCTCCCTTTCGACCGAAGAGGTCTTCGCGGCTGTTGAACGTGCGGAGGTCCGGCGGTCTTCAACGAGCGAAGCAGGGCGGATCGCCGTGCTCGATCTCCTGCGCGCCCGCACGCGGCGCTTCGAAGTCGTGTTCCTGCTCGGCCTGGAAGAAGGAAGCCTGCCGCGTCGCGGCCACGAGTCGCCGTTCCTCGGCGACGACGCGCGCCGCGATCTCGACGAGCGCTCGGGTGCACGGCTGACGCGGCCAGATCAGGTCGCCCGTGACCGTTACCTCTTCTACACCGCGTGCACGCGCGCGAGCAGGCGCCTGTACCTCGTCCGCGAGGCCGCGACCGACGAGGGCAGCCCGCGGGAGCCGAGCCCGTTCTGGGACGAAGTGCAAGCCGTGTTCCCGAAGGACGATGTCACGCGCTGGACGCGCCGCCGCCCGCTGTCCGCGCTCACGTGGCCGCTGGAAGAAGCGCCGACGGACCGGGAACGCCTGCGCGCGGTCGCCATGCGTGCCGCCGACGACGGCGTCGCGGCCGACGCGATTGCGACGGCAAACGGCTGGGACCGACGGCTCGCCCGCGCGCTGCGTGCGTTCGAGCGGCCGACTCGCCTGACTCATCCGCAGGTGCTTGCCGAGCTGGCGGCGAAGTCGACCTTCGGGGTCACGGAGCTGGAGCGGTTCGCGGACTGCTCCTCGATCTGGTTCATCGAGCGTCTGATCGATCCGAAGAGCATCGATGCGCGGGTCGATGCACGGCTACGCGGATCGATCGCGCACCAGGTCCTGTTCCGCTTCTATTCCGGACTGCCCAAGGAGCTCGGCGCGGATCGTGTCGAGCAGCATCGGGTCGAGGACGCGGTCGCCTTCCTGCGGCAGTGCCTCGATCATGCGGTGCAAGGCGTGCGCCTGGAGCTCACGGATCTCCAGGAGCGCGAGCTCAGGCACGGTCTCTGGCGGGACCTCGAGGCTTTCGTCCGCGAAGAGGCCGCTGCCGACATGCCGCTCGTTCCGCGCCGCTTCGAGGTGCTCTTCGGATCGGAGCGCTCGGCGCCGGAGCTCCAACGCGGCCTCGAGCTCGCCGAGGGCATCACTCTCTCGGGAAAGATCGACCGCATCGACGTCGATCCGTTCAGCGCC
>CATPAS010000043.1 GCA_955652075.1 uncultured Gaiellaceae bacterium
ACGCGCTCGTGAAGCAGTACCAGCGCTTCTTCGGCTACGACAACATCGAGCTCGTCTTCACCGATGACGCGCTGTGGGAGATCGCCGACAAGGCGCTCGAGCGGGAAACCGGCGCGCGCGGCCTGCGCTCGATCATCGAGACCGCGCTGCTCGACGTGATGTTCGAGCTGCCGTCGCGCCGCGACGTCTCCAAGTGCGTGATCACGAAGGAGACGATCGAGAAGCACCTGAAGCCGACGCTCGTGACGAGCGCCGAAGGGGTCGTGGACGACGACGACGCCGACCCCATCGAAGAGTCCGCGTAGCTCTCAGACCCCAAGTCGCCGTCGTCCCGCCGTGGCTGCAGGTGGCCGGTCCCAGAGACCGAGGCTGACTTCGAAGCCGCGCAGCCGTGGGCGGGAATGTGGCCGATATGTCCGGTCGATCGCGCGTCGTACGAGCTCTGCCATCGAGAGGCCGGTGCGCGCAGCCTCGTCCGCGAGGAATGCGTGCTGGCGATCGGTCAATGTCACATGGGTGCGCCGGGCCACAGGTGCTGTGTACACCGGCCCATCAGACGGAGATGTGATGAATCAGTGTCTGCTTAGGCTCGCGTCGGGGGCCCGGCCGAGACGAGCCTAAGCACCTCTTCGGCGGACCCCCGCCGATCGTGCAGGTTCTCCAGCCACCACGTCGCGCCTGATTCGGCGTACGCGACAGGGTCCCCGCGCCCGCTCTCGCCGAGCACCGCCACGTCGTAGTCGCGCGAGCGGCCGATGGTCGCGATGCTGCGCGCGATGTCGTCGGGAGAAAGCGTCATGCCCGTTGGGTCTGCGCTGTCGGCAAGCCAGCCGTCCCAGCGCGCGGCGCGCAGCAGCGACGCGGGGCGATTCCCGCCGATCCAGATCGGCAGCCGGCGTTGTACCGGCGGGGGAGCGAGCGCCACGCCCTCGACGGTGTAGTGCTCGCCGCGATGTGTGACCTCTTCCCCGGACCAGAGGCGCCGTAGGAGCTCGAGCCCTTCGTCCAGCTTCGCGGCGCGCACCCTTGGATCGGTCGGCTCGCCGAACTTGTCGAACTCCGAGGTCGAGCCGCCGAGACCCGCGCCGAACGTGACGCGGCCGCCGCTGAGGTTGTCGAGCGTCGCGACCTGATGGGCCAGCACGTGCGGGCGTCGGCGCGCGACTGGCGTGACGGCCGTGCCCAGACGGACGCGTTCGGTGGACGTTGCGATCGCGGCCAGCACTGTCCAAGGATCCGCCGCCGGTACTCCCCAGGCGAAGGCCAGGTGGTCCCAGATGAACACGCCGTCCCAGCCCCCGGCGTCCGCAGCCTGCGCGACTCGAACAGGGACGCTCGGGTCGGAAAAGGTGCCGAGGTTCGCCAGGCAGACTCCGTAGCGCACCGCCTGACACTAGACCCTCCAGATGGAAGAGAGTCTCATTGCGCGGCGTCTAGAAAGGAAGCCGCGACCGGAGTAGTGTCACGGCCGAACAAAGGAGGGATGTATGGCTGGAGCTGTTGCCGCCGACATCGAGCTCGCAGAGATGCTCGGCGCAGGCTTCCGCGGCCGGATGATCGGGACGGAGGACTCCGACTACGACACCGCCCGGAAGCTCTACAACGCAATGATCGACAAGAAGCCGCGTCTGATCGCCCAATGCGTTGACGCGGCCGATGTGATCGCCGCTGTCAACGTCGCCCGCGAAACCGGGTTGGATGTCGCAGTGCGCTGCGGGGCGCACAACGGCCCCGGGCTCGGCAGCGTCGACGACGGGCTCGTGATCGACCTCTCCGCCCTGCGCGGCGTGATCGTCGATCCGGATGCTCGCATCGCACACGTGCTGGGAGGAACCCTGCTCGGCGAGGTCGACCACGCGACGCAACCGTTCGGGCTCGCCGGGCCGTTCGGGATCATCTCGACGACCGGCGTGGGCGGTCTCACGCTCGGCGGCGGTGTTGGTCACATGACCCGCAAGCTCGGGCTGTCGATCGACAATCTCGCGGAGGCGGACGTCGTCCTTGCGGACGGCAGCTTCGTCACCGCGAACGAGAAGCAGCACCCGGACCTCTTCTGGGCGCTGCGTGGCGGTGGCGGCAACTTCGGTGTCGTCACGCGCTTCGCGTTCCGACTCAGCCCGCTCTCGACCGTCCTCGCCGGACCCACGCTGTGGCCGCTCGAGCGGTCCGCGGAGATCCTCTCGTGGTACAGGGAGTTCATCCCCAAGGCGCCCGAGGAGCTGAACGGGTTCTTCGCGTTCCTGACCGTGCCTCCGGGCCCGCCGTTTCCCGAAGAGCTCCACCTGCAGAAGATGTGCGGTGTCGTGTGGTGCTGGTCGGGCGAGGCAGGAGAGGCGGACAGCGCCTTGGCGGAGGCCCGCGAGCTACAGCCCGTGCTCGACGGGATCCAGCCGATGCCGCTTTCGGTCCTCAACTCGGCCTTCGACGCGCTCTATCCACATGGTGACCAGTGGTACTGGCGCGCGGACGTCGTGACCGACATTCCCGACGAGGCCGTCGCGGAGCACGTTCGGTTCGGAGAGGCGTTGCCGACCTGGAAGTCGACGATGCACCTCTATCCCATCGACGGCGCCGCCGCTCGCGTCGGTGCCGACGAGACCGCGTGGACAGCGCGGAACGGCGGCTGGGTGCAGGTGATGGTCGGCGTCGACCCCGAGCCCGAGAACCGGGACCTCGTCACGGACTGGTGCGTGTCGTACTGGGAAGCGCTCCACCCGTATTCGGCGGGAGGCAGCTACGTGAACATGATGATGGAGGAGGGCGAGGACCGGGTTCGCGCGAGCTACGGCGCGAACTACGACCGGCTCGCGCAGGTGAAGGCCGAGTACGACCCCGGCAACCTCTTCCATGTGAACCAGAACATCAAGCCGGCCTAGATCATCCGGGGGCGCCGTTCGCGGCGCCCCTAGGATGTCGCGCGTGGAGGGATTCACGACGCGACCCGAGCTACGCGGGACGTTCGGCATGGTCGCGTCGACGCACTGGCTCGCATCTGCAGCCGGCATGGCGGTTCTCGAGCGCGGCGGCAACGCCTTCGACGCCGCGGTCGCGGCCGGCTTCACGCTCCAGGTGGTGGAGCCGCATCTGAACGGACCCGGCGGGGAGGTCCCGGCGCTCTTCTACTCGGTCGACCGAGGCGAGCCGCTGACACTCTGCGGTCAAGGAGTCGCTCCCGCCGCAGCAACGATCCAACGTTTCCGCGAGCTCGGCCACGACCTGGTGCCGGGCACTGGTGTGCTTGCCGCCTGCGTTCCGGGCGCTTTCGGAGGCTGGCTCCTGTTGCTGCAGGAATTCGGCACCTGGCCGCTGGGGGACGTGCTCGCGTTCGCCATCGACTACGCAGACCACGGTTTTCCGGTCGTGAGCGGAATGCATCTGTCCATCGAACGCCAGGCGGACGTGATCGCCGGCTGGCAGGCGTCCGCGGATCTCTATCTGCCGCCGCCGGCGGTCGGCATGCAGTTCCGCAATCCCCGGCTAGCCGCGACCTACCGGCGGATCGTCGAGGAGTCGGCCGGCGGCTCTCGCGATGCGGAGATCGAGCGTGCGCGGCAGCTCTTCTACGAAGGCTTCGTCGCCGACGAGATTCACCGCTTCTGTGCAGCGGAGGGAGGCCTCCTCACGCGCGACGACCTGGCCGGGTGGAGCGCGACGTTGGAGCCGGTGGCCTCGTTCCAGTACGGCGAGACCACGGTCTGCAAGACGGGTCCCTGGGGCGCCGGCCCGGTCGCGCTGCAGCAGCTTGCACTGCTCGAAGGATTCGACCTCGGCGGTCTTTCCGGAGCGGAGTTCGTCCACGTCGTGACGGAGTGCGCCAAGCTCGCGTTCGCCGACCGCGATGCGCTCTACGGGGACGCCGACGTTCCGCTAGAGACGCTGCTCTCGCGTGAGTACAACGACACGCGCCGCGCGCTCATCGGCGCTGACGCGTCGTCCGCTCACGAGCCCGGAATGGGGCGTCTTCCCACGCTCGTGCACGCCGAGCAGCTGGCCGGCGCCGGAGAGCCGACGCGGGGTGACACCGTCCACCTCGACGTCGTCGACCGCTGGGGGAACATGATCTCCGCGACCCCGAGCGGGGGCTGGCTCTACGGCTCACCGGTCATTCCAAGTCTCGGTTGGCCGCTCGGCACCCGCGCGCAGATGTTCTGGCTCGAGGAAGGGCTGCCCTCCTCGTTGCGTCCGCGCGCGCGTCCGCGCACGACCCTCTCCCCGGGCCTCGCCCTTCGCGACGGGAAGCCGTGGCTTGCCTGGGGGACGCCCGGCGGAGACCAGCAGGAGCAGTGGGGGCTCCACGTTTTCCTCCGCCATGTCGACCGTGGGCTCAACTTGCAGGAGGCGATCGACGCGCCCGAGTTCCACACGGATCACCTGATCTCGTCCTTCTATCCGCGCGGATTCGTGCCGCGCTCACTGGAGCTCGAGTCCAGGTTCCCGCGGGCGGTGATCGACGAGCTTCGCGCGCGCGGCCACGAGGTCACGGTCGAGCCCGACTGGTCGCTCGGCCGGGTCACGGCGGTGCAGAAGGAAAACGGCCAGCTGCGCGCTGCGGCGAATCCCCGCGGCATGCAGGGCTACGCCGCCGGGCGATAAACTCGGGCCCATAGTCGCAGCGTGACCTCATCGGATGCCTGAGTCGCCTAGGAACCGAGGCTAGGATCGCGCGCGGGATGGAATCTCTGTACAAGCCCGAAGGTGTCGAGGAGCGCTGGCAGCGCACCTGGGAGTCGGAGGGCCACTACAACGCCGACCCGGATCCGACGCGCGAGAGCTTCGTGATCGCTCACCCGCCGCCGAACGTGACGGGCGACCTCCACATGGGCCATGCATTGCAGCTGTCCCTCGCCGACACGATCGTCCGCACGCGTCGCATGCAGGGGTACAACACGCTCTTCCAGCCGGGCTTCGACCATGCCGGCATCTCGACGCAGAACGCAGTCGAGAAGCATCTCGCCCAGGAGGGGAAGACTCGTCAGGATCTCGGCCGCGAGGCCTTCGTAGAGCTCGTCTGGGAGTGGCTGCGGGAGTACGGCGGCAAGATCATGCTTCAGTTCCGGCGCATCGGCGCTTCGATGGACTACCGGCGCGAGCGCTTCACGATGGACGACGCCTACGTGCGCGCGGTCATGCACTTCTTCGTGCATCTCTACGGCAAAGGTTGGATCTACCGCGCGAACCGGATCATCAATTGGTGCCCGTTCCACCAGACAGCGCTCTCCGACCTCGAGGTCGCGCACGAAGAGGTCGACGATGCGCTGACCTACGTGCGCTACCCGCTAG
>CATPAS010000044.1 GCA_955652075.1 uncultured Gaiellaceae bacterium
GAGTGGCGGAAAGCCGTGCGAGGCCCGATTCAGCCAGTGGACGAGATTCCGGTTGCCGTCCCGATTGGGGATTCGAGAGAGGCGGGCTACGTCCCGCTCGAACTTCTCGAACCTGTGCTTGTCGCGCGGATCCGTGAACACCGTCTGGTGATTCGAAGGCGACCGCCAGACCTCGCCGGCAGGCCCGCCGGGTGTCCACAGGGCCGGCCCGATGGCAGATGATGGGATCGGCTGTCCTTCGCTCGGCCGGGGTAGTCGGCGCCCGTTGATGACGACGTAGTCCGTCGCTCGCTGTCCTGAGGATTGCGCGGGACCCGCCGTCGGCTCCGGCGCTTACACCGGCCTGTCCCAGAGCTCCTGCCACAGCGTGCTGGCGATACCGCGCGCAAATTTCTTTGGGTGCCGACGAATCGCCTCCCGTGTCGCCGCCGCGAGATCGGCCGGATTTGCGACACCCGTCAAATCGCCGAACACGCGGTCGCTCCCGGAAGAGAAAAACGTCTGGACGTCGACGCCGTACGACCGGTACGGCTCCCTTTTGAGCAGGTCTCGCCGAACGGTCTGCGCGAGCCTCTGGGAAGCGGGGCCGTTGCCGGGAGAGATGATCCGGTCCAGCTCGAAGGCCCGGTAGAGGAACTGATTGGACTCGTTCTGCTTCACGGATTGCGCGTACTGCGCGGGACTCTGGCCGGGCCAGCCCTTCACAGCCACGACGGAGATGACGACGAGCGCCAGCAGCAAAGCAACGCGGCGGCGCCACGGAGCCGGAAGGAGGAGCGGTGCGAGCAGGAGCGCTACCGCGATCAATCCGCTGCTTGGCTGAAGCGCGACAGCGTTGCCGTAACGCAGTTGGGCCAGGGCTTTCCAGGCTTGCGTGACGCCAACGGCCGCCACAAAGAAGGCTGCGAGCCAGGCCAGCCGCTCGCGCCACGGAGCGCGGAGGAACAGCGGAAGCAACGCCATCACGATGAGCACCTGGTTCGCCGGGCGAACGAGCACCAGCACACCCAGGCTGAGCCCTACGACCAGGAACGCTTTGACCGACGGCCGCAGGATCGCCCTCGTCAGAAGAACGGCCCAGCCCGCGAAAGCAGCGGCGAACAGCGAATCACTCGCCAGCTGGTGAAAGAGGATTCCGTAACTGGGAGAGACGAGCAGGAGTCCGCTCGCGAGGACGGCGGCCCGTGCTCCGAACGTCAGGGCGACACGACCCCAGGCGACGATCGAGAGGGCGTAGAGCAACGCGAGCCAGACCTCCGCGCCCCAGGCACCAATCTCAAGCGGAACGCCGACTCCGAGGGCAGCGAGTGGACCACGCGTGTTGAGGACGGCCGGATAGACCGGCACGTGGTATCCGAGCTGCACGAACGTCTGGAGATACCTGTCCATGTCGCGCCCGGGATAGGCGGGCAAGACCAGGCTCTGAAGCGCGTAAACCGCGAGCGCCAGGACGAAGAGTGCAGCAGCGGAACTCCGAGTACCGACCCATCCCTCGAACGACCGCCACCTCGCTGTCAGGCGAGGACGAACTGCCTTCAGGGGCGCCACGGGAGCCTAGTGTGCCTGGGACGCCGGACCGTCGTGCTGGTTCGACTACGGCTCGTCGCGGCGCCGGCGGAGACCGATGATCGACAAGAGGAATGAAGTAAAGAAGATCTGAGCGCCGACGGCGATCACGGTCGCGGCCAGGATCGCGAGTTGCTCCTCTTTCAGCGTCCCGAAACCGTGGGACGCCCATTTTCCGATGAGGACCCCGACAAGGGCGAGGCCGGCCGCCCCTACGACCAGCGCAAGAATCACGCCATGCTCGAGACGGAGCCGCGAACGCAGCTTCTGGAAGAGCCGATCCTGCTCGCTGATGAAGTAGACGCCGAAGGCCCGCGCCGACAAGCCGAGGCCGATCGCCTGCACGCCAAGGATGACGAGCAGACAGCCCATGATCAGCGAATGGACATACAGATCACGTCCGAAGATCGGAACGTGAACGAACACGAGCAGGGTGATGAGCGAGCCGGCGAACAGCATGACCAGCCCTGGCAGCAAGAAGAGAAACGTCGGGTTGTAGACGAGAATGACACGCAAGTGCCGCCAGCCATCGCGAAACGGCGAGAGCTTCGAGTCGCCGACGCGCGGATGGAGCTCGATCGGAACCTCTCTGACGTCTAACCGTTCCCGCGTCGCCCGGATCACCATCTCGGAAGCGAACTCCATGCCGACCGTTCGGAGATTCAGAACCGGCAGCATGTCGCGGCGGACCGCCCGCATCCCGCAGTGGACGTCGCGGATGTTCGTCCGGTGCAGCACGTTGAGGAAGCCGGAGAGGAGCGGATTCCCGAGCCGGCTCAGCAACGGCATCGCGCCGGGCTTGATGCTTTGCATGCGATTTCCGACCACGAGCTGCGCACCATTCTCGAGCTCGTGCACAAAGCGCGGGATCTCGCGAAAGTCGTACGTCAAATCGGCGTCCACCATGACGATGTAGTCCCCGCGGGCGACGTCGAGGCCCGCGAGGTAGGCGCTTCCGTAACCTCGGCGTGGCTCCTCGACGACGAGCGCCCCGGCGGCACGGGCCAGATCGCCGCTGCCGTCCGTCGAACCGTTGTCGACGACGACGACTTCCCCTTCGAGCCCGCATTCGTCAAGGACGGCGCGGGCCCTCGTCACGCATTCCGCGATCGTTTCCGCCTCGTCGAGGCATGGGATGACGACGGATACGCGAGACTTCACGGCACTGCGGCGGTCAACGCGATCGCCCTCTCGGCCTGGAAGGATTTGCGGCGTGCGCGTCTGCATCGTCTACGACTGCCTCTACCCTTACACGATCGGCGGAGCCGAACGGTGGTACCGCAACCTAGCCGAACGGCTGGCCTCGAGCGGCCACGAGGTTACCTATCTCACGCGGCGACAGTGGGGACGCGGCGACAATCCTGCCATCCCCGGCGTGCGCGTTGTCGCTGTCTCACCGCGCATGGAACTCTACGCGCGCGGCAGGCGGCGCATCCTTCCGCCACTGCTCTTCGGCCTCGGCGTCCTTGCCCACCTGCTGCGGCACGGCAGGGACTACGACGTCGTCCACACGGCCTCCTTTCCGTACTTCTCGCTTCTGGCGGCCGATGCAGCTCGCGGACGAGGGAGATTCAAACTTCTCGTCGACTGGCACGAAGTCTGGACGCGCGAATACTGGCGCGAATACCTCGGGCGGTTCGCCGGCCGGATCGGCTGGCGGATTCAGCGCGCCTGCCTGCGAGCGCCTCAGCAGGCGTTCTGCTTCTCCCGGCTCCACGAGCGCCGTCTGCGCGAGCTGGGGCTCCGCGGCGAGGTCACGCGCCTTGAAGGGCAATACGCGGGCCCACCCGCGCCGGCCGAGCCGCTGGCCGCGCGGCCTGTCGCCGTCTTCGCCGGTCGACACATCCCGGAAAAACGAGTTCCAGCGCTTGTGCCGGCGCTCGCGCGGGCGCGCAAGCAGATCCCTGAGCTGCGCGGCGAAATCTACGGCGACGGGCCCGAGCATGAGCGCGTTCTGGCGGCGATCGCAGCGGCCGGGCTCGAGGGATGTGTGTCTGCGCCGGGATTCGTCGAGCAACGAGTCCTCGAGGACGCGCTGTCCACCGCCCTTTGTCTCGTTCTCCCTTCCAGGCGCGAAGGGTATGGGCTGATCATCGTCGAGTCGGCCGCGCGCGGTGTTCCGAGCGTCGTCGTTGCTGGACCCGACAACGCGGCGACCGAGCTCGTCGACGAGGGCGCCAACGGCTTCGTCGCCTCCTCTGCTGAGGCCGACGATTTGGCGGGTGCGCTCATTCGCGTTTACAACGCCGGCCCGGGGCTACGTCGCTCGGCGCTCGAGTGGTTTCGAAGGAACGCTGAACGACTATCTCTGGAGCGTTCTCTTCAGGTCGTGTTACGCGAGTACTCGAGCGCGGACTCGTAGCTTTCGAGCGTTCTCTTGGCCGTCTCCGCCCAGCCCTAAAGTCAGGACGCACCATGCCCTTCAATCAAACCCAGCCGTAGCGCCACAGACCTCCACGAATTGACCTCCTCCGACGAGCGCTACCCGGATCGCAACGCGAGACCAAAGCCCATC
>CATPAS010000045.1 GCA_955652075.1 uncultured Gaiellaceae bacterium
CCTGTTCTCCATCGAGATAGGATAGTTCTCACCAGGCTCACCGTATGCATCGATGATGAGATCCTGGAATCTTCGGTACGGTCCGGTCCGCTTTGGATTTGTATAGCCCATGAGGCTGATCACTGGCCGGTTGACCGCCACGGCCACGTGCAACGGGCCCGTATCGGGGGAGAGCACGACCGCGGAAGCATCGAGAATCGAGACGAGGTTTCTCAATCCGCTCCCCAGCTCCGAGCGCGGCTTGTGCTTCGCGCGCTCCATCACGATCCGCTCCGCCGCCAGCTCTCGCTCTGACCGGCCACCGACGAGAACCACCTGCATCCCAAACTTTCCATAGAGAGCGTCACTCACCTCGGCCCACCTCTCCGGAATCCAGTCCTTCTCGGGCTTGCTCGTCGCAACAACGATCGACGCAATTGGCCGATCGATTGACGTGGCGAAATTTCGCTGCCACTCGCGCTCTTCCGGCCGCGGACCAAGGTCCCATTCGACGGGCTCCGCAGAAACTCCGAGTGCGGTGAGAAACTCGAAGTACTGGTCCTGCACGTGCTGGATGGGATGGGGCGGAATCTTTTTGTTGGTGAAGAGCCAGTTCAAATCGCGAGCGCGCGAGCGATCGAATCCGAGCTTGACCGGAGCGAGCGTCGCGCCGGTCACGATCCCTGCCTTGAAATAGACCTGGAGATTGATCGCGAGGTCGAAACGCCGCTTCGCCAGCTCCGAGGAGACATCCGCGAACGCCATCAGGCCGCGGGAGCGATCGAAGACGATTATCTCGTCGACAGACCGGTGGCCCCGCACGAGTGCCGCCGGGCCCGGCTGGAGTACCCACGTGATCCGCGTTTTGGAATTCGCTCGCTTGAGCGCGTTGATCACAGGGAGCACGTGCACCGCATCGCCGACGGCGCTCATCATCACGATGCAGATGTCGTCTGGTACCCCGGGCGCAACTGCTCCGCTCACTCGACGCTCTTCAGGCGCAGGTACTCTTCGTCTTCCGCGGAGTAGGGAAGGGAGTGGAGGTCGCGCCATTTGCGCAGCGAGCGAATGAGCCGGTCGAGATTCGCTTTTGCTACCAGTGGCGATCCCGGTGAGCTGAACCGAACGCGATCGACGTCGAGCACGTGAGCGTCGAGTCCTGGACCGTCGCCGGCCGTGAGCAACACGTTCTTGAGATTGAGATCCTGGTGGTGCGCTCCCGCCTGCGTCAGCGATCGGAGCATCTTCGCCACCGCATCGAGGATCATGATCCGATGGTCGTGATCAGTTACTTTGGCGAGTGCGACTGAAAGGTCATGACCGTTGGGGATCTCACGCGTTGCAACGTCGGAACGACGCAACATGAGATTCTTCGGATAGGAAACGTAGGCGACCACTTCCGGCGTGCTCACCCCGCTCGCGCGCAGGCGAAGTGACGCGATCAGCTCTCGATAGCCCCGCGTCGGCAGCAGGAAGAGGTCACTACTGATCTTGGCCATCCAACCGCCACGCATGTTGTGGCGCACTACCACTCTGCCGCAGCCGCCGGGAAGGCTCACTGCGAAGACAGGCGCCCGTCCGACGAGCGGAATCGCATCCGGTTGCCGCGCGGCGTACTCGTACAGCCTTTCTTTCTCCAGCAGTCCGCGTATGCTCGGTGCGCAGCCTTGCGCCGCGACGACGCGCGCACTGCCGACTTCGAACCGCTCGTAGGAAGGGATGGTCAAACCAATGATCATCGCGCGTTCCGCCTATTCCGCCAACTCGCGACACCAATCATTACATCGCACCTTGGCGAGCTTGTCGCACGGATGCGATGGCACTCAGGAGGGCTTGGGCCTTGCTTCGAGTCTCCTCCCACTCGCGCTCGGGAACCGAATCGGCAACGATGCCCGCCCCCGCCTGGACCGAAGCCGTGTCGCCCGCGATGACGCACGTCCTGATCGTGATCGCCAGATCCATTCGCTTGCCGCCGGCGCCGATGTAGCCAACGGCCCCTGCATACGGTCCGCGCGATACCGGCTCCAGCTCGTCGATGATTTCCATCGCTCGAATCTTCGGCGCTCCCGTCATCGTGCCGGCGGGGAAGGTCGCGCGGAACACGTCGAGAGCTGTGAGTCCATCGTTCAGCTCTCCTTCTACCTGACTCACGATGTGCAGCACGTGCGAGTATTTCTCGATCTTCATCAGCTCCGTGACTTTCACCGTGCCGTACTTCGCTACGCGGCCGACGTCGTTTCTCCCGAGGTCCACCAGCATCACGTGCTCGGCCCGCTCCTTCTCGTCGGCGAGGAGCTCGGCGGAGAGCCGCGCGTCCTCTTCCGGCGTCTTGCCGCGGGGTCGCGTACCTGCGATCGGGCGAAGGGTAATGTGGTTGTCCGTTACCCGCACGAGTAACTCGGGAGAGCTGCCCACGATCTCGACTCCATCGAGTACTAGATGGTACATGTACGGCGACGGATTGATTGCCCGGAGCGCGCGGTACAGGTCGGCGGGGTCGAAATCGAGCGGCACATCGATGCGGCGCGACAACAGGGCCTGAAAGCAGTCACCCGCCCGGATGTATTCCTTGATCCGGTCGACGTGCTCCATGAAGTCCGCCCGCTCGTAGCTGGAGCGGCCCTCGATCGGATTGGCGCTCAAGTTCGGAGACATCGTCTCCAGCCGCGCCGGCTTTCGGAGACGCGCCAGAACGTCGTCCAGCTCCGCGCTGGCACCGTCGTACAGCGAGCGAAGCCCGGGTTCGCTCGCTCCCCTTGGAACCGGGACCGATACCACGACCCGCGCGCGTCCGTGCAGATTGTCGAGAATCACGAGCGAGCGCGTGAACACGAAAATGGCGTCCGGAGTCCCGAGACCATCTTCGGGACGGTTGGGAAGTTTCTCGATGAGCCGCACGATGTCGTAGCTGAAATATCCAACGACGCCACCCCAGAATAGCCCGAGCTCCGGAGCGTCCGCCGGTTCGTCTCGCTCTATGAGCGCGCCCAGATCCGCGAGCGGGTCGGCGGGCGTGCGGGCATTGTGCCATCCCCGCTCGCTCGTCCAATCTTCCACGACACCGTTCGCGAGCCTCCACGCGGAGCGCGGCTCGGTTCCCAGGTAGGTGTAGCGCGACCATGTCTCGCCGCCCGCGGGTGCCGACTCCAGGAGAAACGCGAACGGACCGCGCCTGAGCTTGGCGAACGCCGAGACCGGTGTGTCGGTGTCGAGCAGACAATCCTTCGACACGGGAACGAGCGTAGCTCCAGCGGCCCTTCGCCTGAAATCCTCGAAGCTCATCGCCTCACCGTCATGATCGCCGCCTCAATCGCTCTCCCTCCCTTTCGACCAACAACTAGTTTTCCTCCATGAAGCTTCGCACTAATATCGGCGTTCTCGCGGTGTTCACCTTCGCGAGCGCGCTCGGCGCGCAGCAGACGTGGAACGATCCCCGAACGCGCGAGCTCGTCGAGCACGCCACCGC
>CATPAS010000046.1 GCA_955652075.1 uncultured Gaiellaceae bacterium
GGTGTCGCCTCTCCACAACATCCACAGCCTTTTCCCCCGACCAGAGAACGACTTCGGGCCGGAAAACCGGCTCGAAGGGTCGACCCCCCACTGGGTGGAGAAGCCTTTCGAAGGATAGGAATAAGCCTTTGAAGTAGTGCTTCTCCGGGCCGGCCCGGGTTGAAACACCCGCGCATCCGGGTAACCGCCCTCCATGCGACCGATCTGGAGCGGCACCATTTCGTTCGGTCTCGTCAGCGTTCCGGTGCGGATGTTCCCGGCGACGGAGTCGAAGGAGCTCCGCTTTCACTTCCTCCACAAGAAAGACCTGACGCCGATCGCCTACGAGAAGGTCCGGCGCGACGATCGCGAACGGATCGACCCCGATGAGATCGTCCGCGGCTTCGAGATCGAGAAGGGCCGTTACGTGCCGCTCGAGGACGAGGACCTCGACCGGCTCGACATCGAGCTCACCCACTCCATCGACATCCTCGACTTCGCCGATCTCGACGAGATCGACCCGGTTTACTTTCGCAAGGCCTACTACCTCTTGCCGGCGGAGGGCGCCGAAAAGCCCTATCGCCTGCTGGTCCGGGCGCTCGAGGAAACCGGCAAAGTCGGAATCGCGAAGGTGGTGATCCGTAACAAGCAGCATCTCGCCGCATTGCGTCCTTATGAGGGACTGCTGCTGCTGGAGACGATGTACTACGCCGACGAGGTGCGAAGCCCTCAGGCGCTCGACGGCGACCTCGGGACCACGAGGCTGAAGAGCGCCGAGGTGGAGATGGCCAAGTCGCTCGTCGAGAACCTCAGTGCGCCGTTCCAGCCGGAGAAGTACGACGACACCTATCGCAAGGAGCTGCTCGACCTGATTCGCGCCAAGGCCGATGGGCAGCCGCTCCCAGAGCCGGGGCCGGAGCAGGAAACAGAGGTCATCGACCTGATGGCCGCCCTGCGGGAGTCGGTCGAGCGAACGAAGAACAAGCGCAAGACCCCCGCGAAGCGCGAAGCTTCGTAGCGTGGCCACCCAGAAGCTCTCCGAGTACAAGCGCAAGCGGGACCCGAAGGAGACCCCGGAGCCATTCGGCTCGACGAAGGGCAAGACGAGGGAACCGATCTTCGTCGTGCAGCGCCACGCCGCTCGAAGTCTCCACTACGACTTCCGGCTCGAGAAAAACGGCGTGCTGCTCAGCTGGGCGGTTCCCAAGGGTGTACCGCTCGAGCCGGGGGAGCAGCACCTCGCCGTCCACGTGGAGGACCATCCGCTCGAGTACGCGACGTTCGAGGGCGAGATCCCGAAGGGCCAGTACGGCGCGGGCGCCGTCGAGATCTGGGACAGCGGCACGTACGAGCTGCTCGAGGAGAAAAAGAACGGCGGCCTTACCGTCCGGCTACACGGCAACAAGCTCCAGGGGACGTGGGCCCTGGTGCCGGCTCACCTCAGTGGCAACGAGAAGAACTGGCTGATCGTTCGGAAGCGTGACGAGAGCGCTCCGCCGACTCAGCCACGCAGCCGCCAGACCTACAAGGCGATGCTGGCCACGCTTGCTGAAGACGTTCCGCGCGGCGCTGGCTGGACGTTCGAGGTCAAGTGGGACGGTTACCGCGCGATCGCCACGGAGGCGGGTGGAGACGCCACGCTCACGAGCCGAAACGGAAACGACCTGACGGCGCGCTTCCAGAACGTCGCGAAGGAGATCCCGAAAGCGGTCAGGACGCCGGACTGCGTCCTGGACGGCGAGGTCTGCGCGCTCGACGAAGCCGGCCGCTCGAGCTTTTCCGCGATGCAGCAAGGCAAGCCGGGGACGCCGATCGTCTTCTACGTCTTCGACGTGCTCGAGATCGAGGGTGAGCCGGTGATCGATTTGCCGCTGGTTGAGCGGCGGAAGCTGCTGGAAGGCCTCCTCGACCGGCGGAACAAGACCGTGCGTCTTTCGGACACCTTCGACGACGGTCAGGCGCTGTTCGAAGCTGCGAAGCAGCAGCAACTCGAAGGGATCATGGCCAAGCGTCTCGACTCCCGCTACCTGCCGAGCAAGCGGACTCGCGACTGGCTGAAGATCAAGACGCATTCCGAGCAGGAGTTCGTCGTCGCCGGCTACACGAAGGGGACCGGCAGGCGAGCCTCGAGCTTCGGGTCGCTCGTGCTCGGCTACTACGTCGGCAACGAGCTCGTGTACGCCGGCAACGTGGGCACCGGCTTCAACAGCAAGGAGATCGAGAAGCTGCTCGACAAGCTGCGCCCGCTGCAGCGCGACACTCCGCCGTTCCGCGAGGTCCCGAAGATGCCGAAGGTGCGGAAGAGCGACGTCGTCTGGGTGGAGCCGCAGCTCGTCGTCGAGGTCGAGTTCGCAGAGTGGACACACGACGGGCGCCTTCGCGCCCCCTCCTACCAGGGCTTGCGCGAGGACAAGCCCGCGGAGGACGTGCGGCGCGAAGAGCCGATCACCGATGTCGTCAAGAAGGGCTCGCGCGAGCTGAAGCTCTCGAATCTCGACAAGGTCTTCTTCCCCGCCGAGCGCATCACAAAAGGCGACCTGCTCGAGTACTACCGTGCCGTCGCCCCCGTTCTCGTGCCGCACCTCAAGGAGCGCCCGTTCACGATGCTCCGCTGGCCCGACGGGATCGAAGGCAAGAAATTCTTCCAGAAGGACGCGCCGTCGCACATGCCGGAATGGATCCCGACCTTCCGCACGCAGGTCTCGACGCGTGAGTCCCCGAAGACGAGGAAGTGGGTCGATTTCCCACTGGTCAACGACGAGCTCGCCTTGTTGTGGATGGTGAACATGGGCTGCATCGACATGAACACGTGGTACTCGCGCATCGACAGGCCCGACCGCCCGGACTGGGTGCTCTTCGATCTCGACCCGTCCCCCGACGTGGGCTTCACGGAGACCGTGCAGGTCGCGCTCCTCGTCAAGCAGGCGCTGGACGCGTTCGGCCTCGTCGGCTTTCCGAAGACGTCCAGTGCGGAGGGAATGCACGTCCTCGTGCCCGTCGAGCGGCGATACACGTACGCGGACACGCGCCAGTTCGCCGAGATCGTCGCCGGCGCAATTGCCCGCACGCATCGCGGGCTCGCAACGACGGAGTGGACGAAGGCGAAGCGGCGTGGGGTGCTCATCGACGCGAACCAGAACGGCGAAGGAAAGACGATCGCCTCGGCGTATTCCGTGCGACCGCGACCGGGCGCGCCGGTTTCGACGCCCCTGCGCTGGTCGGAGGTGAACGAGGATCTCGACCCGCTCGCGTTCACGATGCCGGTCGTGCTCGAGCGAATCCGCAAGCACGGCGACCTCTTTGCCGGCGTGCTCACGACGAAGCAGCGGTTGACGGACGCGCTCGAGGCGCTGGGCTCATAGCGACGACCGGCTCGGGGAGGCCGGCCGGAACTCAACTCGCGGGCGTCGATGCCGCCACCATCCGTCTCAGCAGGGTCAGCGCACCGTCCTTGTCGAGCATCTCGTTCAGGTTGCCGCACTTCGGGCTCTGGACGCATGACGGGCAGCCGTCGGTGCACGGACAGCCTTCGAGCATGCGCGCGGTGTCCTCGACCCAGCCCTCGAAGGCGTTGAAGCCGCGCTCCGTGATGCCGACGCCGCCGGCGTGCCCGTCGTAGATGAACACCGTCGGGCGATCGGTCTGGAAATGGATGTTCGTCGAGAGCCCGCCGATGTCCCAGCGGTCGCACATCGCCCAGAGCGGCAGCAGCGCGATCATGGAGTGCTCCGCGGCGTGGAGCGTGCCGAGAAGCTTGGGCATCTTGTCGAGCCCGTTGAGCTGCTCCGGCTCGGGTACGTACCAGATCGCCTCCGTCTCGAAGCTCGTCTCCGGGAGGTCGAGCTGGACGGTTTCGAGCGTCGACTGGTCGCGGATCGACTTCTTCTGGTACGCAACGACGCGTTCGGTGACGGAGATGCGTCCAAAGTGGAGGTCGAGCCCACAGCGCCGCTCGGTGCGGAGGGCCTCCTCGATCGCCGTGTTCGTGTCCTTCTTCGCCTGCGTGTAGTAGTCACCCTTGTACGGCGTCACCAGCGCGGTGCGCGCCTGCAGGTCGAGCTCGACGACGAGGTAGCTCTCGCCGAGGTGGAGGTAGACGGCGCCCTCGTGGACGGTCGAGTACGCGCGCTCGCGCTCGACGATCCCGAGCACGGTGCCGCTCTGCGCCTCCACGACCGCGAACGTGTCCGGCGTTGTGCTGCGCAGGCCGAACTGCCCGGCCGGATAGTCGCGTCCCGCCCACACGTAGCCGCTCTTCGTCAGCTTCAGCTCGGGCAGCAGCGCGGCGCGCTCCAGCGCCTCGTCGCCGAGCGTGGCGCGGTCGTCGTCGTCCAGCGGCGCCTCGAAGGCAGCCGCTCTGACATGCCCGTCGAGGACGCGCGGGTTCGCGTGATCGAGGATCGCCGCCTCGACATGCCGCTGCAGCAGGGTCTTCGGCTCGCGTACGAAGTACTGATCGAGCGCGTCCTCGCTCGCGACGAGCACCGCCAGGCCGTGGTCGCGGCGGCCGGCGCGTCCCCACTGCTGGCGCAGCGATGCGACCGTTCCCGGAAACCCGACCGAGATCGCGCAGTCGAGCAGGCCGATGTCGATGCCGAGCTCGAGGGCGTCCGTCGCGGCCACGCCCAGCAGCTCGCCCTCCACGAGGCGCCGCTCGATGTCGCGCCGCTGCGCGGGCGTGTAGCCGGCGCGATACGGAGCAAGCCGCTTGGCGGTCTCGGCGTCGACCCGCTGGACGGTGAACCGGTGGATCAGCTCAGCCGCCTTCCTGCTCTTCGCGAAACAGATCGTGCGGAGCCCGCGCGAGACGAGGTCGGCCATCAGCCGCGACGCATCGCCCAGCGCGCTCGCGCGCAGGCCGAGCTCGGCGTCGAGCAGCTCCGGGTTCCAGAGCAGAATCGTGCGCTCCGCTCGTGGGGCTGCGTCGTCGTCGACGACCGTCGCCTCGACTCCCGCGAGCGCCCGCGCGAGGTCGCCGGGGTTGGCAATCGTCGCCGACGCCATGAGGAACTGCGGCTCCGCGCCATATACCTGCGCAAGGCGCCGCAGCCGCCGCAGGACGTTGCCGACGTGAGAGCCGAAAACCCCACGATAGACGTGGGCCTCGTCGACGACGACGTAACGCAGGTTGTGCAGAACGTCCGCCCAGCGATCGTGGTGCGGCAGCACGCCGACGTGGAGCATGTCGGGGTTCGTGAGGATGACGTTCGCCCATTTGCGGATCTGCCAGCGACGCTCGCTCGGCGTGTCGCCGTCGTAGATGGCCGCGCGGACGTTCGGCGCGCGCAGCTCCGCCAGCGCACGGGCCTGATCCTGCGCGAGCGCCTTCGTCGGATACAGGTAGAGCGCGCGGCTCTTCGGCTCTCGTGCAATCTCGTCGAGAACGGGGAGGTTGAACCCGAGCGACTTCCCGGACGCCGTTCCCGTCGCGAGAATCAGGTGCTCGCCGCGTGTGGCTACGGCGAAGGCCTCGCGCTGATGGGCGTAGAGCGTCTCGAACGGAAGCGCCTCACGCAGGCGCGGCTCGAGGCCGTCCGGAAGCGGCGCCGCACGCGGTTCGGCGGGGGGCACGGTCTCGGCGTGGGCGACCTCTTCGCGCTCGAGCAGCTCGTCCCAGAGTGCCGCGCTGACAGCCATTTCGCGATGGTAGCCTGGCGTCACCGGGGTGCCCTTGCGGGCTGAGATCACACCCGTCGAACCTGATCCGGTTAGCACCGGCGAAGGGAGTTGGATGGTTCTACGTTGTCTGACGATTGCCGGATCGGATTCCGGTGGCGGCGCCGGCATCCAGGCCGACCTGAAGGCGTTCGCGGCCGCGGGCTGCTACGGCATGAGTACGATCGTGTCTCTCACCGCGCAGAACACGACCGGCGTGACGGCCGTGCACGAGCTACCGGCGGATTTCGTTCGCGCCCAACTCGACGCCGTCTACGACGACATCGGCGTGGACGCCGCGAAGACGGGCATGCTCTTCTCGCGCGCCTTGATCGAGGCCGTCGCGGATTTTCTCGCTGGGCGAAACGTTCCGCTGGTCGTCGATCCGGTAATGATCGCCAGCTCCGGGGCGTCGTTGCTGCAGGAAGACGCGGTGGAGACGCTCGTGTCACGGCTCTTCCCGCTCGCGACCGTCGTGACGCCGAACCTTCACGAGGCCGAGGCGCTTGCGGGCGGCGGTTCGCGCCGCGAGCTGGCCGAGCGCATCCACGAGCTCGGCGCTCCCGCGGTCGTCGTGACGGGCGGGCACGGCGACGAGGCCGTGGATCATCTGTTCGACGGCGAGCA
>CATPAS010000047.1 GCA_955652075.1 uncultured Gaiellaceae bacterium
ACGAAGACGAGACACGCCGCGTCCGGTCGGGCCACCGACTCACGGACAACCGCGGCCGCCCAGCCCGCGAGCCGCCGCAGACCGCGCTCCTTCCAGGCGGCCACGACCTGACGCAGCCGGTCGTCATACGCGACCGCTGCCCGAGCACGTGCGAACGCGAGTCTTCGCCCGGCACATTCCGCACAGCGGCGAACCGGCCAGGCGGTCGGCGCGCCGCAACGTTCGCAGAGCGGGGGGCCGATGCGGCGCAACGCCGCGGTGCAGCCGTCGCAGACTTGCCTGCCGGGAACCAGACAGACGAGGCAGCGCTGCGGTAGAAGAAGATCGAGCACGTAACCCACGCTAATGCAGCGTGTGTGACGTGTCTGGGTCAGCTTGGTGAATACTCTGCGCGTTCCGGCAGGCCCCCACGCCGGCGCATGCGGTTGTCCGCTTCGAGCAGCTGATCACGGTCGCCGATGTCGCGCCAGTCGCCCTCGAAACGATAGGCATAGACCGGCTCGCGCTTGTGGAGCCAGGCGACGAAGTTGCCGGGTTGGTCAGGTGGATTGCCGGCGTCGAGGTAGGTCTCGACGAGACGCGCGTGGTCACGCTTGTAGAGGTACGTAGCCGTGGCGCAGAGCGTCGTCGGCGGATTCTCCGGTTTCTCGAAGAAGTTCGTGACGCGGCCGTTCTCGTCGACTTCCACGATGCCGTACTGCTTCGCGAGCTCGCGATCCTTGACGTCCAGGATCGCGATGCAGCTGCCGTCGCGCTTGCGCCAGCTGCGCTCGTATTCGGCGAGGGAATAGTCGAACAGGTTGTCGCCGGCGACCACGAGCAGGTCGTCGTCCAGCCCGACGAAGCGAATATCGCCGATCGCACCAAGGCGGTCCTCGTTCGACCTCGTTCCGTCGTTGTGGACCCGCACGTCTTTGCCCTCGGCCCAGCGCCCGAAGTCCTCCGCGAAGCGCCCGTTCGTCACGAGATGGATTTCGTCCACGCTCGTTTCCTTGATCCGGTCGAGGATCCAGTCCACAATCGGCCGGCCCCCGACCGGCAGCAGCTGCTTCGGGACCGAGTCGGTGAGGGGCGCCAGCCGGGTCGCATAGCCGGCGGCGAGAATGAGCGCCTTCATACGAGCGCTGCGAGCGACTGGGCGTACGGGGTGCGATGAACGCCGTGCTCGGTGACGATCGCCCCGATGAGGTTGGCAGGCGTGACGTCGAACGCCGGGTTCCGCGCAGGGAACCGAGCGCTGAGCTCCTCAGGGGCTCGTTCTTCGATCGGGATCTCTGCGCCCGTCGGAGTTGCCAGGTCGACGGTGGACGTCGGCGCGACCACGAACAGCGGGAGGTCGTGATGCGCGGCCAAGACGGCGAGCGAATACGTGCCGATCTTGTTCGCGGTGTCGCCGTTCGCGGCGATCCGGTCCGCACCGGTGACGACGCAGTCGACTTCGCCGGCAGCCATCAGCGAGGCCGCCGCGGAGTCCACGATCACCGCATGCGGGATGCCGGCGATCTCGAGCTCCCAGGCGGTGAGACGGGACCCCTGCAGCAGCGGCCGCGTCTCGTCGACCCAGACTCGCTCGAGCAGTCCTTGCTCCCAGGCAGCCCGGAGCGCCCCGACTGCGCTGCCGTAACCACCGGTCGCCAGCCCGCCGGCGTTGCAGTGCGTCAGCGCGCGCGTTCCCGGAGCGAAGAGCTCAGCTGCGTGAGCGGCCATCGCGCGGCAGCGCTCGACTTCCTCATGGTGCAGGGCGCGAGCGCGCGCCGGAGTCGGATCGTCCCGCATCTGCTCCAGAGCCCACACCAGGTTGACCGCGGTGGGACGCGAAGCGGCGAGAAGCGCAGCGGCTTCGCCCAGGTCATCCCCGCGCGCGGCCGCCATGGCGAGTGCGTACGCGGCCGCAACGCCGATCGCAGGCGCGCCTCGAATCGCGAGCTCTCGAATCGCCTCGACAACGGCGGCGACCGAGCGACACTCCAGCTCGACCTCTTCGTCCGGCAATAGTCGCTGGTCGAGGAGGACGACCTTCGGGCCGTCCTCCTCGTACCGAACGATGTCCTCCGGCTCTAGCGCTCGTTTCACGCGCGCTTCAGACGGACGCGCCGGCAAAGCCGGCACGTCCTCTGGGGTCGGCATCGCAAGCGACGCCTAGGTGCCTTCGTCCCACGAGGCCAGGTACTTCTCCTGCTCCTCCGTGAGCGTGTCGATGTCGACGCCCATGGTCGCCAGCTTCAGGCGCGCAATCTCCTTGTCGATCTCCTCCGGCACCGGATACACCTTCCGCTCGAGCTCGGCGGCGTTCTGGATCGCGTACTCGGCTGAGAGCGCCTGATTCGCGAAGGACATGTCCATGACCAGAGCCGGATGGCCTTCGGCAGCGGACAGGTTCACGAGCCGGCCGTCCGCGATCAGGTAGATGCGCTGGCCGCCTGCCATCGTGAACTCCTCCACGAACGTGCGAGCCTCGCGCGTGTCGGTCGCCAGCGATCGCAGGCCGGGGATGTCGATCTCGACGTTGAAGTGGCCCGTGTTGGCGAGGATCGCGCCGTCCTTCATCTTCTGCATGTGCTCCTTGCGGATGACCGACTTGTCGCCGGTTGCGGTGACGAAGATGTCGCCGATCGACGCGGCCTTCTCC
>CATPAS010000048.1 GCA_955652075.1 uncultured Gaiellaceae bacterium
CTGAGTCTCCGGCGTCAGAGATCGCCCGTGGCGCACGAGGCGTCGCTTACGCTCATAGGTGCGCAAGATCCTCAGCCGGTAGAAGATCGCAGCGGTATCCCACAGCGCCAACATCACTGCGCTCGACCCGACACCCGATCCAGTGAAGCGATAGTCGAGGCGCACGGGCAGCTCTCGGATCCGGTCGTAGCCAAGCGCCTTTGCGACGGCGAGTAGCTCGAGATCGAACGCGAAGCGCTTGACGAGCAGGAGTGGCATGACGTCGTCGACCACCCTGCGGCTGAAGACCTTGAGCCCCACCTGCGTGTCGCGCACATCGAGCCGGAAGAGAACGAAGTTGAGCTGCTGGTAGCACCAGCTCGCGATCCGGCGGGAGCGCGGATAGTGGACGACCGAATCTGGATGGCGCTTCGAGCCGATTGCGAAGTCGAGGGCCTCACGTTGGGCCGTCTCGACATAGCGGGGGACGGAAGCGGGGTCCAGGTCGAGGTCCGCGTCGACGAGCGCGATCCAGTCGCCGTGGGCAGCGAGAGCCCCCGTCTTCACGGCGTAGCCCTTGCCGAGATTGCGGTCGTAATGGATCACGCGGATGCCCGCCTCGCTGCGGGCTACGAGCAGACGCTCGGCGGTATCGTCGATCGAGCCGTCCGACACGACGATGACCTCGATCTCCTCGCCGGGAAGGCCACCGGCGACCGCGCGTTGGATGACGTTGACGTTCTCGACGATCTGGTCGCCGCCGTTGTAGACGGGCACCACCACCGTCAACAGGGGCCGGGCAGGCGCCTCTGCCGCCGAGGTGGCGTCGACCACGGTGCCCGGCGACGCGGTCGGGACTCTCACCGCATCGATTCTAGGGAGGCGGGAGGCGCCGGCAGTTTGGCCGACGCCTCCATGGCTCGAGCTAGTGGACGCTCAGAACGAACGTCTTCGCCGACACCGCGCCGAGCGCATCGCGCACGCGGACGGTGACCCTGAACGCGCCGGCAGCCGCAGGAACGCCTGAGAGCCGCCCGGTGACAGCGTCGACACGAATGCCGGCCGGCGCTCCACGCGCGCTCCATTGCAGACCGCCGACGCCGCCACCGATCGTGAGCTGCGCGCGGTAGGAGTGCCCAGTCGTCGCAGCGGGCAGGAACTTGGTCGCGATCACCAGCCGCGGGCGCACGACGAGGCGCACGACGACGTCTTTCGCGGAGCCGTTGGCATCGACGACTTGAGCGGCCAGCGTCAAAGCGCCGCTGCGTTTCGGCACCCCTGTGATCGAACCGTCCGAACCGAGTTGCAGACCGGCGGGCAGGACGTCTTTAGCCGTCCAGGTGTACGGAGCCGTCCCGCCTGTCGTTATCAGCGCGGACCGAACCGGAACGCCGACCTCGGCTACGCGGCGCGACGGAGTTGCGCTGAGCTGGGCGGCGACATTCAGCGTGAATTGGCGTGAGTCGATGCGAGTGCCGGGCGCTGAGGGATCGGTCGACTGCGCGGTCCCTTTGACCGTGAAGGTCGACGGCCCCGAGCCTGTTGGAGTGCCCGAGATCGTGCCGTCCTGCGCAAGCGTCAGCCCGGCGGGCAGTGCCCCGCTCGAGATCTCCCAGACCACGGTCGAAGGGATTCCTTTCGCAGCGAGCTTGATGGAGTACGGCAAGCCGGTCGCCGCCGGCGCCAGCGACTCGGTGGCAATCCCCCATCTCCGCACATAGACCTCGAACGTGAACAGCGTCTCCGCACTCTTGTTCGCGCAATCCTTGAGATAGATCCAGGCGCTGAAGACCCCCGGGTCGGTCGCCATGCCCGACACCAGACCGGTGTGGTCGTTCAGCTGCGTCAGCTGCAAGCCCGGAGGCAGCTGACCTTGGCCGATCGAAAGCCGATGCGGAAGGCAGCCGGCGTGCGTGCCGATCTCGTAGTGGTAGACGAGGCCCACTTCCGGGTGTGGCGGCGTCGGATCTTCTTCGTCGAAATCGAGCGCACGTGCCACGCCGGCGTAGGCGCCTGCCACAACGCCGAGCAGAAGCAGGATCGGAACGAAGCGGAAACGCATGCAAAACCCCCTGTGGAAGCCTGTCCTCGGCTCGGTTGACGGGCGCAGGGTACCAGCGGCCCAGGCGGGCGAAATCGCTACGGTCCCTCGGGTGAGCGAACCCGCGCGGTGGGGACTGCGGCGCAATCTCCTCGACCTCATGGACAAGGTGCATCTCGCGCGGCCGGCGGTCCAGGCGTACGAGCTCGCCCTCGCGGCGACTCGGGGCACGGCGACACGCGGTGCAAAGACGGACGGGCTCCCGCTTCCTCCAGCGAGGCTGCGCGCCCAGATCGGACCCAGCCACGCGGACGCGAGAGTCTTCCTCGAGAGCGGCCGGACCCACGCCGAGCTCATCCGCGAGCTACTGCGCGAGAACGGGACCTCGGTCGAGGATCTCGACGCGATCCTCGACTGGGGATGTGGCTGCGGCCGCGTGCTCCGCTACTGGTCGGGCCTCGGCCGAACCCATGTCTTCGGCTGCGACATCAACCCGAAGATGGTCGAGTGGTGCCGTGACAACCTGCCGTTCGCCGAGGTCGCTGTCACCGATTTGGCGCCGCCGTTGCCCTACCCGGAGTCCAGCATGGACCTCATGTACGCGTTCTCGGTCTTCACGCATCTCGACAAGGAGCTACAGCACGAATGGATGAGCGAATGCCTGCGTGTGCTCAAGCCGGGAGGCTTTCTGCTCATGTCGACGATGGGCGAGTACTACCTGTCGCGCCAACGGCTGTCGTCGTCGGAACAGGCAGCATTCCGGCGGGGCGAGCTCGTCGTGCTCTACGAACA
>CATPAS010000049.1 GCA_955652075.1 uncultured Gaiellaceae bacterium
GAGCCAAAGCTGATGTTGTTCGACGAGCCGACTTCCGCTCTCGATCCCGAGCTCGTGGGCGACGTGCTCGACGTCATGAGGCAGCTGGCCAACGATGGCATGACAATGATCGTCGTCACCCACGAGATGGGCTTTGCCCGGGAGGCGGCTGACCGCCTGGTGATGATGTGCGACGGCGCCATCATCGAGGAGGGGACGCCCGAGCACTTCTTCACAAGCCCGGACAACGAGCGCACGCGGCAGTTCCTCTCGAAGATCCTCTAACTCGAGCCGACGCGGAGCGGGAAGTACGGCGGCGAGAGCAGGAAGCCGACGCGCGGTGGGCGCTCAGTCCACCCGCGAGCCATCGTCAGCGCCGCTCCAACGCCGTGTGTCGGGACGAAGCCCAGCTGCCGGGCGGCCCCGTGGTCGCGGGCGCCCGCGATGATCACGTGGCCCAGCCGGCCGAGTGCCGGCCGGCAGCCGTCCCAGTCGACGAACGGCAGCAGCGGATGGCAGGACCGGCCGGCTCGGTAGGCCTCGAGCGCACGGGGGTCGGCAGCCGCCACGAGCTCGGCTTCGGCGAGCGCGGCGTTGTCCGGGCCCGTAGCGCGCGTCGCCGCGAAGAAGGCGCGGTAGGGCTGCTGCGTGGGATGCGTGAAGTGACGCTGGAAGCGGTTGAAGAGGATCGCGGTTCCGCCTTCCGCGAGCGGAAACGAGTCGCGCCAGAGCCGTAGCGCCAGCCCGAGGCCGAGGTACGCGCCGAGAAGCGGGTTCGGGCGTTCGCGCGGGAGGTACGGGGTCGTCTGAGGCACGCCGACGCAGATGGCGTCGAGCTCGCGGTCGAGCGTGATTCCCCGGAGCTCGACGCCGCGCAGCAGCGCTTCGGTATGGGCGACTGACGGCGGGCCTGCGAATGCGGCGGCGACCGTGCGCTCCAGGGGCACCGAGCGCAAGACGTAGGCGCGCAGCGCCTCGGGGAGCGCGCGGTAGAGATGCCGGAACGGCGAGCGCACGACTCGCTCGAGTGCCTGGGACTCGTAGGGGTAGCCGCCAAGGGTGCCGCCGAAGCGCGGATGGTTGAGGACGAGCGACGCGCCGATGACCGGCACGCGCCGGGCCAGTGCGCGCTCCAGCTCGAGCCCGAGCCGCCACCCCTGCGACGCCGACGTCTCGAGCAAGGAATACGCGCCGGCGGTGCGCAGAACCTCGGGTCCGGCAACGCCGACAAGCGCGCCCGGTCCTCCGTGCAGCACGGTCTCGGCCGCTGTGACCACCACGACGACGTCGGTGCGCACGAGCGCGGGGTGAATGCGAAGTGGGATCGAGCCGGCGGCGCCGAGCTCGACGAGGTCTTCGCGCTCGACGTCGTGCACCTCGACGTGACCGTGAAAGCGCCGCGCGAATTCCGGTGAGACGAGTGTCTCGAGCTGCTCGTTCCCCGCGCGGCGCGTGAGCCCGCCCGCGACGAGCAGGGTCTGGTATCCCGTCGGGATGCCCAACCGCTCCAGCTCGGCGACCGCGGCGGCGATCGCGGCCTGGCGCGGATCGCGCTCCGAGCCCGGTAGTGGTAGATGCGGCGGCTCGACGAGGATCGTCGCGCGCGACCCGCGCGCCACGAGCGCTTCGAGCGGCTCGCCGGCGAGAGGGAAGCGCAAGGCGTCCCGGACCGCCGCGCCGACGTCCGCGACGGAGTCCCCGGGCGGAGGGGGTTGGAGGACGATGGCATCGTCGTCAGCCGTCACGACGACGAGCTGCGACCCGGAGAGCAGCGGGATCCGCCTCACGGCCGGCGCCGATTCAGATCAGCCTCGGAAAATGGGTGAATCTGGAGCTCTCGCATCGGCGCCGGACGATAGCGTTGGGCCCGATGCCGAAGACCCTGACAGGCGCAGAGCTGGAGCTGGACGACAGCCCTGTTCGCGACGCCGAGCTCTTCCTCGTAGACGGCAACAACCTGGCCTACCGGGCCTTCTTCGCCCTTCCGGAAGAGCTGGCGACCACCGAGGGTTTCCCCACGAATGCGCTCCTCGGGTTCACGAACATGCTGTTCAAGCTGCTGTCGGACTACAAGCCGAAAGGCGTCGCAGTCGCCTGGGACACTCGCCCGGCCGAACGGCTGGAGGTGGCTTCCGACTACAAGGCCGACCGGCGACCCACGCCCGATCTGCTGTCGGAGCAGTTCCCGTTCTTCCGCCCGATCGTCGAGGCGTTCGGCTACCGCAACCTCGAGTTCGAGGGCTGGGAGGCCGACGACGTCATCGCCACTCTCGCAACGCGTGCCGATGAGGCAGGAATTAGGACTGCAATCGTGTCGACAGACCGGGACGCGTTCCAACTCGTCTCCGACAACGTCAGTCTGATGATGACGCCGCGGGGCGTCTCCGACGTCCAGGTCTACACTCCGGACCGCGTCGAGGCCCGCTACGGAGTCCGGCCCGACCAGATTCCCGACTTCATCGGGTTGAAGGGCGACACCTCGGACAACATTCCAGGCATTCCCGGCATCGGCGACAAGACCGCCGGACAGCTGATCGCCCAGTACGGCTCCCTCGAAGAAGTCATCGAACACGCCGACGAGCTGTCACCCGCGCGGCGCAAGAACATCACCGAGCTCGCCGAGCAGGCGCGGCAGTCGAAGGAGCTCGCGACGATGCGGCGCGATCTCGATCTCGATTGCGATCCCGCCGAGCTCGTGCTGCTGCCGCCCGACCGCTCCGAGCTGCGCGAGATGTTCCGGCGCTTCGAGTTCCGCAATCTGCTCGGGCGCGTCGACATCCTCGACGAAGCCGTGCCTGCGCAGCCGATGCGCGTCGAGGGCACGCAAGTCGCGTGGCGCGAGGGCGAGCTGCCCGAAGTGCGTGGACGTGCGTCGCTGGCGATCCGCGACGGTCGCTTCGCCCTCGCGCAGGACGACGGCGTCATCGTCGGCGACTGGGCGGCGGGCCTCGAGCGCAGGCTCGACGAGGCGGAGCTCATTGCGCACGACTTCAAGGCGTTGCCGCGGCTGACGATGGAGCCGGCAGAGGACACGATGCTGCTCGCGTACCTGATCGAGCCGGGGCGCGCGGGGTACGAGCTCGACGACCTCGCACAGGAGTACGGCGTCGAGCCCATTCCCTCCCCCGCGGTGGACGACGAGACGGCCGCGCTCGTGCGCCACGCCGAGATCCCCCGGCGGCTCGCGCCGACGATGCTGGAGCGCGTCCGCGAGCGAGGCGCAGAGGATCTCTATCGCGACATCGAGCTCCCGTTGACTGCGGTGCTCGCCGCGATGGAAGACGCCGGCGTCAAGATCGACACGTACCGGATGGGCGAGATCACCGCCCGGCTCGCCGACCGTGTCGAGGAGCTCGAGGCGAAGGCGTACGAGCTCGCGGGTGAGGAGTTCATGCTCGGCTCGACACAGCAGGTCGCGCGCATTCTCTTCGAGAAGCTGCAGCTGACGCCGGGTCGCAAGGGCAAGACCGGCTACTCGACGGACACCCGGGTGCTCCGCTCGATCCGCGACGCGCACGAGATCGTGCCGGTGATCGAGGAGTGGCGCGAGTACTCGAAGCTGCTCAACACGTACCTCGGGCCGCTGCCGTCGCTGCTCTCGGAGACGGACGCCCGTCTGCACACCACCTTCAACCAGACGGTCGCGTCGACGGGGCGGCTCTCGACGACGAACCCGAACCTGCAGGCGATCCCGATTCGCACGGAGCTCGGCAAGGAGATCCGCTCGGCGTTCGTCGCGGAATCGGGCTCGCGCCTGCTGTCCGCCGACTACTCGCAGATCGAGCTGCGCATCCTCGCGCACGTGTCCGGCGAGCCGAAGCTGCGCGAGGCCTTCGCGCGTGGCGACGACATCCACACGGCGACCGCGGTCGAGGTGCTCGGCAAGGAACCTACGGAGCTGACGTCCGGCGACCGCTCGATCGCCAAGATGATCAACTTCGGGATCGTCTACGGAATCTCGGCGTTCGGTCTCTCGGAGAATCTCGAGATCCCACGCGAGCAGGCGCAGGAATACATCGACGCGTACCTCGCGCGCTTTCCGCTCGTGCAGGACTTCATCCAGCGCACGATCGAGCAGGCGAAGCGCGACGGCTATGCGACGAGCTTGCTCGGCCGGAGGCGGCCGACGCCGGAGATCCGCGCGTCCAACCGGGCAACGCGTTCTCTTGGCGAGCGGCTCGCGGTGAACTTCGTCATGCAGGGCTCGAACGCGGACGTCATCAAGAAAGCGATGATCGCGATCCACCGGCGCCTCCGCGACGAGGGGAGGGGTGCGCGCCTCGTCCTCCAGGTGCACGACGAGCTCCTGCTCGAGGTGCCGGAAGCGGAAGTGGGCCCGGTGCGGGAGCTCGTCCGAGAAGAGATGTGCCGGGCCTACCCGCTCGATCCGCCTCTCGCCGTTGAAATCGGCGTCGGCGACGACTGGAGCGAGGCCAAGTCCTAGCGGCGGCAGGGCCATTTCAAGCCCCTGGCTATACTGATCGACCGCTGATGGCCACGGAGCAAACCGAGCAGAGAGTTGCGGGCGACGGCGTCTGGATCACTGGTCCGGACGGCGATCTGATCCCGGACTACGAGTCCACTTTCCCGACCATCAACGAGGGCGAAGTCGTGCATGGACAGGTCGTCCGGGTGGACAAGGACGAGGTGCTCGTGGACATCGGCTACAAGTCGGAGGGCGTGATTCCGGTCGCCGAGCTCTCGATCCGGCGCTCCGTCAATCCGGCCGACGAGGTGTCCGTCGGCGACGAGATCGACGCGCTCGTGATGACGAAGGAGGACGCCGAAGGGCGGCTGATCCTCTCGAAGAAGCGGGCCCGCTTCGAGCTCGCCTGGAAGGCGATCGAAGCTGCTGCGGAATCCGGTGAGCCGGTCAACGGCCGTGTGATCGAGGTCGTCAAGGGCGGACTGATCCTCGATCTGGGCGTCCGCGGATTCCTCCCGGCGTCGCTCGTCGACATCCGCCGCGTGCAGGACCTCGACGAGTTCATGGGCCAGGAGCTCCGCTCCAAGGTGATCGAGCTGAACCGCTCGCGCAACAACGTCGTGCTCTCCCGTCGCGCCGTCCTGGAGGACGAGCGCAAGGAGATGCGCCAGGCGATCCTCGATCGGCTCAACCCGGGCGACGTGGTCGAGGGCCAGATTTCGAACATCGTCGACTTCGGCGCTTTCGTCGACCTCGACGGGATGGACGGTCTCATCCACATC
>CATPAS010000050.1 GCA_955652075.1 uncultured Gaiellaceae bacterium
CGAGTCGGCCATGCCGACCTCCGCGCGACCGCTCGCGAGGGCCAAGTTCGCCGCGTTCTGATCCGGGAAGACGAGGACGGTCACACCGGACTTCCCCGCCTTCTTGCACTTCGTGCTCTGCGCCGTGGCATCGGCTGCCTGGGTCGTCCCTCTCTCAACCGCGACCTTGTGCCCGCAGAGGTCGGCGAGAGTGTTGATCGTCGCGCCCCCCTGCGCTTTGACATAGAAGGACGTGCCGGCGATGAAGTACGTGACGAAGTCGACGACCTTCTCGCGTGCCTTGGTGTCGCTGAAGGACGAGAACCCGAGGTCGTACTTGCCGGAGGAGAGACCCGGGATGATCGTGTCGAAGCTCGCGTTGACGAAGTTGGCCTTCAGTCCCATCACGCTCGCAATGGCGTGCCCAAGATCGGGGCTCATGCCCTCGACGGTGTGCCCATCCGAACCGATGAACTCGTTCGGCGCGTAGGTGGCGTCGGAGGCGACGGTCAGCGTGCCTTTCGACTTGATCGTTGCCGGAACCTCCGCAGCGATCGTGCCGTTCATTGCCACTGTGCTCGTAGCGGAAGTCGCGGTCGTGTTAGAGGCGGCGGTCGTTGCAGCACTCTTGTTGCTGCTACCGCCGCACCCCACAGCGAGGAGGGCAACGAGGAAGGCGAGGGCGCCTGGCAGCGCAATCAGCTTCGAGCGGGACACGACGGGCTCCTTTCGTCAATCGGTCTCCCCAAGATACGTCTTTCTGACCTGCTCGTTACGAAGTAGCGCCTTCGCGTCATCGGCGAGGGCCACCGTCCCGGTCTCGAGCACATAGCCGCGGCTGGCCACGTCGAGCGCCATCATCGCGTTCTGCTCCACGAGCAGGATCGGCGTTCCCTGGTCGTTGATCTCCTTGATGATCGCGAAGATCCGCTCGACGAGGATCGGCGCCAGCCCCATCGACGGCTCATCGAGCAGGAGCAGTTTTGGCCTCGCCATCAGCGCGCGTCCGATCGCGCACATCTGCTGCTCACCGCCTGACAGCGTCCCCGCCTTTTGGCTCTTGCGCTCGGCCAGCCGCGGGAAGAGCGAAAAGACCCGGTCCATGTCGTCTTTGGTCTCGAGGCGATCAGTGCGTTGGAAAGCGCCCATCTCGAGATTCTCGCTTACTGTCATGCGCGGGAAGAGCTTGCGCCCTTCCGGAGATTGCGAGATGCCACTCTTGACGATCTCGTGGGCTGGCGTCCGCGTGATGTCGTTGCCCTCGAAGACGATCGAGCCTCGCCTCGGATGGTTGAGCCCGTTGATCGACCGCAGTGTCGTGGTCTTACCGGCGCCGTTCGAGCCGATCAGCGTGACGATCTCGCCCTGATGCACCTCGAGCGAGATCCCTTTGAGCGCCTCGATCGCACCGTAGAACGTGTGGATCCCCTCGACGTAGAGAACCCGCTCGCTAGCCACTCGCGATCGCTCCCGTCCCAAGATAGGCCTCAATCACCCGCGGGTCCTTCTGGACCGCGCTCGGCGGCCCTTCGGCGATCTTCGCACCGTAGTCGAGTACCGTCACTCGGTCTGAGACCCCCATGACCACGCGCATGTCGTGCTCGATGATTAGCACCGTGAGCGCTCGCTCCTCGCGCAGTTTATGGACGAACCGGATGAACTCGAGCGTCTCCTGGGGATTCATTCCCGCAGTCGGCTCGTCGAGCAAGAGAAGCCTGGGCTGAGTGGCGAGCGCTCTGGCGACCTCGAGCCGCCGCTGGTCACCGTAGGCCAGGTTGCGTGCGTAGTCCTCGCCGTGTCCGCTCAGCCCACAGTACGCGAGGAGTTCCCGTGCGTTCTCGTGAGCCTGCCGTTCTTCGCGCTTGAGCCGTGGAGTGTGGAGGATGCTTGCGAGCACGCCGCCCCTGAGCCGGGAGTGCATCCCGACGAGCACGTTTTCGATTGACGACATCTGCTGGAAGAGACGGATGTTCTGAAACGTGCGCCCAATGCCGCGCTCGGTGATGGCGTGTGGGGGGAGGCCGGTGATGTCCTCCCCGTCGAACGCGACCTGTCCGCTCGTCGGCTTGTACACGCCGGTGAGCATGTTGAAGAACGTCGTCTTCCCGGCGCCGTTCGGCCCAATCAGGCTGACGGTCGAGTTGCGCGGGATCGAGAAGTCGATGTGGTCGACCGCGAGGAGGCCCCCGAACCGCTTCTCCAAGGAGCGCGTGGTGAGGATGTCGCTGCTCACGCGATCTCGTCCTGAATCGGCGTGTCGTGGACACCGGTCTCGAACTCGAGCTTGCGCCTTTGCTCCGGGAAGAGACCCTGCGGCCTGAGCAGCATGACGAGCACGATGATCGCGCCGTAAATCCCGAATGTAACCAGGGGCGCGTTGAGGCACCCGCCACTGATGACCGAGGACGGATCCTGCTTGCTCGGATCACAGACGAGCACATGGTCGTTCATCCAGCCGTTGAAGTTGGCGATCCCTTCCAGGTTCAGGTACTCGAGAAAGGCCGCGCCGGCGATCACGCCCCAGACGTTGCCCATCCCGCCGAGGATGACCATGCAGAGGATCAGCACCGAAATGTTGAAGAAGAAGTCGTCCGGGAAGACGCCCGTCTTGATGGTGGCGAACCACGCTCCGGCGATGCCGCCAAAGAAGGCGCCCGAGGCGTAGGCCCATGTCTTCGTGCGCATCAGCGGAATCCCCATCGCCGCCGCGGCCGTCTCGTCCTCGCGGATCGCGATCCAGGCGCGACCGAGTCGCGAGTCGCGCAGACGGATGCTGCAGAAAACCGTGATCAGTAGCAACCCGAGCGCGGTCCAGAACATCAGGCTGAGGAAGTTCACGTAGGTGCCCTGCTTGCCGAGGTAACTGGCCGGTAGCCCGAAGTGGCTCGACAGCCAATGGCCGAAGCCGGGCGAGTCAATCGGGTTGATTCCGGGGGGGCCGTTCGTCAGGTTGAAGCCGAGTCCATCCTTGTCACCGTTGCGGGCGACCTGCGGGAGGATCTCGCCGAAGCCGAGCGTCACGATGGCGAGGTAGTCCCCGCGAAGACGTAGCGTCGGAAGCCCGATGATCACGCCCACCAGTGCCGTCAGCACGCCGGCAACTATCAGGACGAGCCAGATCGTCAGATGGATGCCGCCGATCTGCAGGATGCCCTTCTCGGCAACCGATCCGAAGTTGAAGCTGACGCCGTAGGCGGCGAAGTGGGGAGACGCCAGCCACGCTGCCGTATAGGCGCCGATCGCGTAGAAGGCGACATAGCCGAGATCGAGCAGGCCCGCGTAACCGACCACCATGTTCAGCCCGATCGCCATCATCGCGAAGATGATCATGGAGACCATCGTGTCCATGCTCGGAAACGCGTTGAAGACGGGAAGATTGAACAGGAATCTCTGGTAATCCGTCTGCTGGATGAAGTACGGGTAGGCAATGACCAACGCGAAAGCCGTCAACGGCGCGGCGAACCGGCGCACGCGCGACGGCAGCAGGTAGAGCACATAGGTGAGCGCGAGCAGGACGATCAGGGACGGATCCGGTGCGAGACCGCCGACCCAGGCCACCAGGATCACGAGGCCCGCGATCACGGGCGGCGGCACTGCCCGCTGTAGGAGCGGAGACTTCCTCTGCCACCGGCCCCGTGCATCCCCAAGCCCGGCGCGGTCGAGGCCGAGCCAGAAGCCCGCGTACGCACTCCTCGCCAGAAACAATGCGAGCACGGCGGCGACGAGGATGTACACCTCTGGACTCCGCCGAAGCACCCCCGACCAGGCCAGTCCGAGCAGTAAGCCCGCAATCGGTAGCGCGAGTACCGCGCGTCGGACGACTAGCGGCTGCCTGCGCCACAGCGCCGAGACCCTGACGCGGCCCACCTAACCCCCCTCGGGCGTCCGCTCGCCGAGCAGGCCCTGCGGCCGGAAGACGAGGATCAAGATCAGGATGGCAAAGACGAGCGACTGGGTCCACTTCGAGCCGGGGCTGTGCCAGGCGAGGCCTTCGTTGAAGTTCTGGATCAGGCCGATCAGGAGTGCCCCGAGCACTGCTCCGGGCAGGTTCCCGATACCTCCGAGGACTGCGGCCGTGAATGCGAACAGACCAAGCGTGAAGCCCGTGCTGAAACCGATCTCCGTGGAGTAGAAGGCAAAGATCACGCCCCCCACCCCGGCAAGCCCCCCGGCGAGGAGGAACGTGAATGAGATCGTCCGGTCGACGTCGATGCCCATCATGGCGGCGGCGTCCTTGTCCTGAGCGGTCGCCCGCATCGCCTTCCCCGCGCGGGTGAACTTGACGAGCCAGATCAGCCCGACAAGCACGGGGACGGTGACGGCGAGCACGAACAGCCGGTCCGCCGTGTAGACGACCTGCCCGACCTTGAAGAGCTGGCCGCCGTGTCCCGCCGAAAACTCGCTCACGGGCACGCTCACCGGCCGCGTTCCCTTCCAGATGATCGCAACGTTCTGGAGGATGAACGAGACCCCGATCGCCGTGATCAGCGGAGCAAGGCGCGGCGCGCCACGGAGGGGTTTGTAGGCGATCCTCTCGATCCCCGCGTTGAGCAGAGCGCAGCCGGCGATTGCCGCCGCCAGCGACACGAGCAGCGCAGCGATGAGGATCCCAAAGCCGGGATTCTCTCCCAGCCCGAAGAGCTGCACGACGAGCGACGCCGTGATCATCCCGCCCAGCATGAAGACGTCCCCGTGAGCGAAGTTGATCAGCTCCAGGATCCCGTAGACGAGTGTGTAGCCGAGCGCGACGAGGGCGTAGAGAGCGCCCTGGGAGACGCCGACGAGGAAGACGCTACCGAAGTCATTTGGGCTCTTGACGAGGTTGACGCCGAGCCAGACGAGGACGACCAAGACCAGCAGGATCCCGAGGGCTTGACTGGCGTGCGCGCCGAAATCCCGCCTCGCCCTGATCGGCTGAACGTGAGCCTCGCTGACCAGATCCGCCTCCTTCAAACGCGGCTGGGGGAAGGAGCGTACGAACTCTCTTCCCCCAGCCGGATGCCTTTCAGGACGCTAGCCCAGCTTCATGCCTTTACTTTCAGGATGACGGCGAAGACGGGGACGCCTTTGTCGCCGCGCAACTGGTCGAAGCTGATCGCCTTCGTGGGCACGGTGTCGCCGTTCTTGTCGAAGTGGAACGTGCCCATGATCCCCTTGGTCACGTGCGTCTTGAACAGCTGGCTCGTCACCGATGCCCGCGTGCCGTTCGAGCGCTTAATGGCGGCGAGCATGATCTCCGCGCCCTGCGCCTGGTAGACGGCGTACGGAGCCGGGAGTTCGCCCTTCTTCAGGTGCAGGAACTGGCCAAAGGCCTTGATGAACTTCTTCCCGGTCGGACCGAGCTTCTCGAGGGGCAGGCCTGCGTAGCTCACATACATGTTCTGCGCCGCCGAGCCCGCCGCCAGGGTCGCAGAGTACGGCGTCCAGCCGTCGGGCCCCACGAACACTGGTCCCGGCCCGAGGACGGCGCGGAGGTCCTTGAGCAGCTTGGCGCCGTTGTTGCAGACGATGCCGCCGAGATACACGGCGTCGGCGCCCGTCTGCTTGATGCGGTTACCGATCGCCTCGTAGCTCGTCGCCTTCGCGTCCCACGGCTCGAAGCCGAGCACCTTGATGCCTTCCTGCTCCGCCCTGAGCCTGAACCCGTTGGCGACACCCTTCCCGAAGGTCTGGTTGTCGTGGAGGATGTAGACGTTCTTGATCGGCGCGAACTTCTTGCCCTGCGCCAGCTTGAACGCCTTGCTCAGGAGCAGATCTGCGGCTGCCGGTCCTTGGTAGTCGTCACTGGCGGCCACGCGGACATAACTACGCTTCCCCGTTGGGTAGTAGACGCCCGGCTCTCCAGGTGCGGTCCATGGCGCCGTGTGGGTCAGCTCAACCGCGGTGTTTGCGACGCTGAGCATTCCGAGCGGTCCACCAGGCGCTCGGTTGGCGAGCGGAATGATCAGCTTGGCGCAGCCTGAGTTGAACGTCCCGAGGATACCGACCACGGCCTGGTCCGCGGCATACGCCCTACCGTTCGACGTGCACTTTGCTGCATCCCAGGCGGCTGTCTGGGCTGTCGAGTCGTCACAAGCCTGGTAGCCGACCGTGTACTTGCCGGCTCTGAAGTGGTACTGCTTGTCCAGCACGTACTGGATCGCCTTACCCATGTCGATGTTCTGCGCGCGGCCTGCCCCTTGCAGCGGCAGGTCCGAAGCGATGAGGAGTTGCGGCTTGCCCGGGCCCTTGTAGAACACCGGGCCGCAGGCCGACGAAGGCAGCGGCGTGGCGACTCCGCTCTTCGCGCTCGCACTGCTCGAGTACCCCACGACGGCCGCGACAGCCAAACCTGTGCCGACGAGCGCCAACAACAAGAGTTTCTTCACGCTCTTCCCTCCTGTCTCCCATCCACGCTTGCCTGCGCGGAAGCGTTGGGTGCCCGGGCAGTATTTCGCTCCAGTACGCAGGCTGCAAGCCGGTGCAGGCTGGGAGTCGAGCGGCCATGGCGCTGGCAACCCCGAGCAACCCTGCCTTTTTGCGAGACAGCCGTGATGCCGAAGGTGGGGGTCGAACCCACACGGGCCTCGCGGCCCACTGGATTTTGAGTCCAGCGCGTCTGCCAGTTCCGCCACTTCGGCGCGGCGACATCGTAGCCCCGGCGCCGAGTTCTCTACGATCGGCGCATGAAAGTGGGACTCCTGACCGGGGGCGGAGACTGCCCGGGGCTGAACGCGGTCATCCGTGCCGCCGGACGGCGGGTGATGACCCGCGAAGGCGAGGTCATCGGCGTCCTGGAGGGATGGAAGGGACTGATCGAAGGGCTCTTCGAGCCGCTCGGCCCGCGTGAGATCTCCGGATTGCTCCCGCGGGGCGGGACGATCCTGCGCACCACACGGACGAATCCCTTCAAGGTGGACGGCGGAGTCGAGAAGGTGCTCGCGAACTTCGAGCGCGAGGGCTTCGATGCCCTGGTGGCGATCGGCGGCGAGGATACGCTCGGCGTTGCCGCCCGTCTCCACGAGGAGCACGATTTCCCGGTGGTCGGGGTGCCAAAGACGATCGACAACGACCTCTCGGCGACCGACTACACGTTCGGCTTCGACACGGCGGTCTCGATCGCGACCGAGGCGATCGACCGCCTCCATACGACCGCGGAGTCGCACAACCGGGTAATGGTCGTCGAGGTCATGGGGCGCCACACCGGCTGGATCGCCGTGGTGGCGGGAATCGCCGGCGGCGCGGACATGATCCTGATTCCGGAGCAGCCGGTGTCGATCGAGGACGCGTGCAAGGAGCTCCGCCATCGACACGAGCGCGGCAAGGACTTTTCCATCGTCGTCGTCTCGGAGGGATACGAGCTGGAAGGGATGAGCGACGCGCAGGATGTCGACCAGTTCGGCCATGTCAGTCTGTCGGAGCGGGGTGTCGGCGCAGCTCTTGCGCGCGAGATCGAGGCCCGAACCGGTTACGAGACGCGGGTAACGGTGCTAGGTCACGTGCAGCGGGGCGGCTCCCCCACTCCGCGCGATCGCGTGCTGGCGACGCGCTACGGGCTGAAGGCCGCCGACCTGGTCGAGGAGAGGAAGTTCGGCCGCATGGCCGCTCTGCACGGCGACGAGATCGTCGACGTGTCCCTCGCGGAGGCGACCGCCGAGCTCAAGACGGTGCCCGTCGAGTGGTGGGCGGTCGCCCAGGCGTTCTTCGGCTAGCTAGAGCTCGGCCAGAGGGAATGAGCGGTGCCGGCGAGGCGGAACGATGAAGTTCTGCCGATGGGATGTGGTCAGAACAGCATTGAAGCCCTGATTGCGATCGCGCTCACCGAAGGGCAGGCGAGTGCCGTCCGGTAGCACGCCGTCCATGGCCAAACGATTGCGGTGAAAATCGTCGCTCGTCGGATTGAACACGACGAAGTGGATGCCGGCGGCCGGCGAGTCCTGCATCTGGTCGCCGTTGGGGCTTGCGCTCCACGCGAAAGGGTTGTCGAGAGTGTTGAAGTCGGCGCGCTGCGGTACGGCGGTCCCGCGCTTGTACACGGACCCGTCCTCGGCAACGACGTCATGCTCGAGCCGCGACGTGGGTTGAATCGAGCTGCTGTGGCCGATCCGGCCGTCACGATGGAAGTCGCGACGCACCGCCGCCGCCGACGCGGCTTTTGCACCTTCCTGCGAGACGGTCACCGTTCCGCGCTTCGCCTCGAGTCCGGGCTTGAACACGGTGTCGAGGCGTGCCCGAAAGTCGAAAGTCTGATACCAGGAGGCCAGATCCTCGAAAACGTGCGACACGTGCATGTGCGTCCCGTTTTGAAAATAGCCGCGCGGGCCCAAATCTACGTAGCCAAGCGTCTCGAAGTTCGCGATCCTGCGCGGGCCCAGCGCGGCCTGCTGGGTCGAAGTGAAACCCAGGAACAATTGCGCGTTGTCCGGGATCAAATCTGCTCCGTCGACGCCGGCCGCCTGCGCCATTCGTTTTGCCAAACTGCGCCCGGAGTGGAAGTCGCTGCCGACGAATCCGCGCCGAATGCTCGTCGCGTGGACTATGCGCGAGCCGCTGAACAGGACGCGCTCGGCATCCTCGATGTGCTCGCGCACATCGCTGCGTAGAAGCACGGCGAGGTCGTTGTGCTCGAGGACCGTGTCCTTGGGATCGCTGGGAAAGCGGATCGCGTCCAGGAGAGCTCGCACGCTGTGCTCCTTCGTCCGAGAGGCGCGTCGGTCAACAGGCACATGGATCCGTGCCTGATGTGGCACGTAGCGGCGGAAGTACGGCAGCCCCCACGCTACGGTCACGCCGAGCCCAGCCGGAGTCGGCTCGTAGCGATGTTCGAGCACGACGAGCGTCTCCTCGAGCTCGCGCTGCGCCGCCCTGAGATCGTCTGTCGCCACTCGCGCCGTGACGACTGCGTGATGGAGCGGCGGTACGACTACCGCAACGCCGTTGTCCCGAACGACGGCCAGGCCGTCGAGAAGATGCTGCTCAGGGTGCAGCCGCCCCACCGCGCGCGGCACGCCCGGCGACGAGGCGAGCCGGTCGACGAGCTCGTACAGCCCGACCGCGCCGAGGCCGCTAGTCGCCGCGCCGACGAGCATCTGCTTGCGGGTTAGACGCATTACGACGTCGGCTGGACGAGGACGAGACCCGTGAGCATCCGATTGAGGTTGCGAACCACTCGTCGGTACGTATAAGGAGGCGCGACGTGCTCGCTGATTGCGTACAGCGAGCCACCGCGACGCCACGCGTAGAGCACATGCCA
>CATPAS010000051.1 GCA_955652075.1 uncultured Gaiellaceae bacterium
AGCCGGGCTCGCGATCAACGAGCTCGTTCGCACCGGCGAGGTCAAGGCCCCGGTGGTGATCGGCCGCGACCACCTGGACTCCGGCTCGGTCGCGTCGCCCTATCGCGAGACCGAAGCCATGCGCGACGGCTCCGACGCGATCGCCGACTGGCCGATCCTGAATGCGCTGCTCAACGTCGCCGCGGGCGCGACGTGGGTGAGCGTTCATCACGGCGGCGGCGTCGGAATCGGCAACTCGATCCATGCGGGAATGGTCATCGTCGCCGACGGCACCGACGACGCGGCCGAACGGCTGGAGCGTGTGCTGACCGCCGACCCGGGCATCGGCGTGATGCGTCATGTGGACGCCGGCTACCCCGAGGCGCTGGCGGCTGCAGAGTCGCACGGGTTGGAGGCGCCGATGCCGCAACCCCAACGCGGATGAGCTCCACGGGCGGCCCGCGCCGCCTGCTCGTCCGCGACCTCGCGCAGCTGGCGACTCCCGCCGGCACCGCCGCACCGCTGCGCGGGCGCGCGCTCGGCGTGGTGGACGTCGTGGAGGATGCGTACCTCCTCTGTGCGGGCGATTCGATCGAGGCCGTCGGCCGTATGCGTGACCTGCCGCATCTCGACGGCGACATCGATGAGCTCGACGGGCGCGGTCTGTGCGCGATCCCAGGGCTCGTCGACTGTCACACGCACGCGTGCTTTGCGGGTGATCGCGTGGAGGAATTCACGCTGCGCGCCGCCGGCGCGTCATACGAAGAGCTTCACGCAACCGGCGGTGGGATCATGTCGACCGTTCGCGCGACGCGGGCAGCAGGAGAGCAGGCGCTTGTCGACGCGGTGCGACAGCACCGCGCCTGGATGTTGCGCGCAGGCACGACGACCTTCGAATCGAAATCGGGCTACGGCCTCGACCGCGAGACGGAGCTCGCATCGCTGCGTGCCGTCAAGGCCGCCGGCGGCGTCCCGACGTGGCTCGGCGCGCATGCCGTGCCGCCGGAATTCGACGACCCGGACGCGTACCTGGACTTCGCGCTGGCCGAGGTGCTCCCGGCGGCGGCGGAGATCGCGGAGGCGGCGGACGTCTTTCTCGAGCGGGGCGCGTTCGATGCAACCCAGGCGCGGCGCTATCTCACCGCTTGCACCGAGGCCAGTCTCGCGCTGCGCCTACACGGCGACCAGTTCACGGAGCAGGGTGCGGTTCGGCTCGCGATCGAGCTCGGCGCGCGGTCGGTCGACCATCTCGAAGCGACCGGTGACGAGGGAGTGGCCGCACTTGGCAAGAGCAACGTGGCCGCGGTGCTCCTTCCGGCGAGCGCGCTCTTCCTCGCGCGCCCGATGCCGCCGGGGCGGGCACTCGTCGAAGCAGGTGCGATTGTCGCACTGGCGACCGACTTCAACCCGGGCAGCGCCTTCTGCGAGAGCCTGCCGCTTGTTTGCTCCCTCGCCGCGACGCAGCTCAGACTCTCCCCTGCGGAAGCCCTCGCCTCCTGCACGGTCAATGCCGCGCACGTGCTCGGCAGGTCGGACAGCCTCGGGCGGCTCGCGCCAGGCTACGTCGCCGACGTCGTCCTGCTCGAAGCGCCGGATTGGCGGTATCTCGCCTATCACCTCGGAGCGAACCTCGTTGCCGCGGTGATCCTCCGCGGCCAGCGCGCGGAGTAGGCTAAGGGCGAGCATGCCGACCAGGAAACAACGGCGTCGTAACCAGAAGGCTCGCCGGCACGAGTACGAGTACGTGTACCTCGACGACGAGGGCAACGAGGTTCCGGTCGACCCGTCGGAGCTGCGCACCGAGAAGAATGGGCAGCGCGACTCGAAGCCCCGCAAGGGAGGCACGAGCGGGAAAGGGTCCGCCGGGAGAGGCCCAGGCGGGCGCCGCAAAATCGAGCCTCCGTCGTGGCGGCGCTCGACTCGGCGGGCCCTCATCTTCGGGCCCTTGCTGGTGGTGGCGTTGATGCTGTTCAACCGCAATCAGTCGCTGCCGCAGCAGGTCTTGCCCGCGATCTTCCTGATCGCGTTCTTCATTCCGTTCAGCTACTTCACCGACTCGCTCGCGTACCGCATGCTGCAGAAGCGCCTGGCGCGGCGCGACAACGCGAAGACCCGCTAACTACCCACTTTCGCGTCGCCCCGGTAGTGGCCCTCACCCGGCCAGGGCGCGAACACGAGCAGGATGCGCGCGCCGTCGTCCGTGGAGATCGACCGCCGCTCGTCTGCGTCGAAGGAGAAGAAGGAGCCTTCGCCGCCTTCGATCGTCTCGCCGCCTGACTCGACGCGAACGGAGCCGTCGACCACCGAGACGAGCGCGCGCTCCTTCATCTGATGGTCGCCGAGCGCCTGCCCGGGCTCCAGCACGATGAGGACGGCGCGCGCCGATTCGTCAGACCGGAGGACGACCGGCGATCGGGTCCCGCCCGGCGTATCGATCTCGCGCAGGTTCCAGCTTTGCACTGCCGTGATCTTAAGGGCCGGAGAGAGGCCGCCGTTAGACTCAAACGCTTCGTGAGCCTTGCAGTGAACAGGTATGAGCTGGGCCGGATCGGCACGAATTGCTACGTCGTCCGTGCCGATCCGGCCC
>CATPAS010000052.1 GCA_955652075.1 uncultured Gaiellaceae bacterium
ACCTTGACGAGCTCGGCGTAGGTGCCGTTGTCGGGACCACCGAGGATTCGCCACTCAGGACCGGCTGCGTTCTCGTCCTCCCCCCAGCCCAGGCCGGGGTAGATCACCACCTCTTCGCCCGTGTCACGGCGGATGCCCGCACCGTCCGAGCCGGGAACGAGCGGCAGCGTAAACTCGTATGCAGGTCCAGGCGGGTCACGCACGAGCAAGTCGCGGCGGTTGACCGCGGCGGCACGAAGCTCGACAACCACCTCGCCCGGCCCCGCAACCGGGTCGGCCACCTCCTCGGCTCGGAGGACGCCGCCTTCGCGAACGACGATCGCCTGCACAGGACGCTAGTTCGCAAGAGGCTCGACGCCGAGGTAGCGGCGCTGGGCCTCTGGATCGGAGACAAGCTGGGTTCCCGTGGTCTCGGCGGCGATCTCTCCCGAGACCATGACAAGCTGGCGATCGGCGATGGAGGTCGCCACGCCCAGGTTCTGCTCGATGAGCAAGATGCCCAGACCTTCTTCCGCGAGCTGTTTGAACGTCTCGACCATGGCCTCGATGACTGTCGGCGCAAGACCCTCCGACGGCTCGTCCATCAAGAGAAGCTTCGGGTTGGTGATCAGGGCGCGGCCGATGGCGAGCATCTGCTGCTCGCCGCCCGACAGCTGTGCGCCGCCGTGGCGCTTGCGCTCCGCGAGGCGGGGAAAGAGCTCGTAGACCCGGTCGATCGTCCAGGTCCCGCCGTTTGACCCAGTGATCATTCGCAGATGCTCATCGACGGTCAGTGACGGGAACAGGCGGCGGCCCTGCGGTACGTAGCCGACGCCGGCCTGCGTGATCTTGTACGGCGGCCTTCCGAGCAGCTCCCGGCCGAGGAAGCGCACCGACCCACTTGCACGCGGCGGCGTGAGGCCGACGAGCGTCACGCAAAGCGTCGTCTTCCCCATCCCATTGCGCCCGATGATCGCCACGGGCTCCCTTCCAATCTCAAAGGTGACGTCGTGGAGCACGTGCGCGGAGCCGTAGAAGGCGTTCAGGCCCTCGACTCTGAGGAGCGGCTCACTCACGGTGGCCACTCCCCAGATAGAGGTCATGCACGGTCTGGTCGGCGCGGATCTCGGCCGGTGTGCCCTCCACGATCACGCGGCCCTCGTGCATCATCGTCACCCGCTCGGCAACCCGCAGCGCGACGTCCATGTCGTGCTCGATCAGGAGAAGCGTGATTTCGCGGTCGAGCCCGAGCAGAAGATCGGTCAGGAGATTGCGCTCACCGCGCGACAGGCCCGACGCGGGCTCGTCGAGCATCAGCGCGCGCGGCTCCGCCGCGAGCGCCAACGCGAGTCCCACCTGGCGATGCTCCCCGTGCGAGAGCGAGCCCACCTTCTCCTTCAGCTTGTGATCGATCGCCGCGCGGCGCGCCGCGTTGCGGGCACGTTCCCTGATTTCGCCGTCGCGCTTTGGGAGACCGACCGGCCTGAGGCGACCGCCTTTGACCCCGACGATCGAAAGATAGATGTTGTCTTCGACGCTTAACCCGAGGAAGAGACGAGACTGCTGGTAGGTACGTGCGAGACCGAGGCGGGCGCGGCGACGCGCCGGCATGAAGGTCACGTCACTGCCGAACAGCTCCACCGAGCCCGACGTTGCGAGCAGGTCGCCTGAGATCACGTTGAACAGCGTGGTCTTTCCGGCGCCGTTCGGGCCAAGGATGGCGCGGCGCTCGCCCGGAGCGATTGAGAGGCTCATGTCCCTGACTGCGTACAGACCACCGAAGCGCCGGCCGACACCCCGAAGGCGGAGTGTCGGCTCGGCGGTTGCCGCGGGCGACGGTACTGCCGCCACGCGCTTACTTGATGATCTGTTTCGTGATCACGCCGTTCTTGACGGCGTGGATCTTGCCCGTCCAGGGGAACTTGTGCTTCACGCACGGGGGCTGAGACCGGCCAGGCGGCGGCGAGTTCTTCGTGAAGAAGCCGCCGAAGGACTGGTCGACGTTCGGCACCCAGCCGGTAATCGCCAGGCCCGGCTTTCCGCCCGGGCCCTTGGTGATCTGGAGCGGGTACTGGTCCTGGATCGCCTGGCGGTTTGAGTCCAGCTTGACGAGGCCGTTGTTCGAGACCTGATACCCCGACCTGTTCGTCCGCGGCATGTGCGCCTGAAGCTTGGCCTGACCGCCTGAGATGTCCCCGTGCACGGCCTTCAGGCCCCTGATCAGCGCCCAGGCGGCGTTGTAGTAGTTGTAGACGAAACCGTCGGCGTAATTCCCGCCGTTCAGTCCCGGGTACCACTTGGCCACGATCGCCTCGTAACCCTTGGCCTGCTTGGTGTTCAGGCCGGGCCCTGTGCCGAAGCCGCCGACGTAGGCGCCGATGAGCCGAGGCGCAACCTCCTGGAAGTTGCCGAGGAAAGCGAAGAACAGGTTGCCGATGAACTTCTTCGGGCTGACCTTCCCGAACGCTTGCTCGTACGCCTTCAGGGACGCGCCCGTGCCCGTGCCGCCGACAACCCAGAAGTAGCCGTCGACCTTGCTCGGCGGCGGCAACTGCTGAACGTACGACGAGTAGTCGGTTGTATTCAGCGGCGGGAAAACGCGCTTGACGATCTTCCCGCCGACCCCACAGAAGTCGGCGATCATGCCAGCTGCCGACGTCCAGCCAAAGCTGTAGTCGTCCATGATGATCGCAGCCTTGCGCCAGTGGAGCTTCTTGTAGGCGATCTCACCGATTCCTGCGTTCCACTGAGCACCGTCGCCGTGGTAGCGGAACAGGTTCTTCGGTGCGATCTGCAGCGTCGGGTCCTGCGACCCAGCGGTGCCGATGACGAACGTCTTTTTCGGATGCGACTGGGCGTAGTGCGCGACGGTGACCGCCTCGTCACCCGACAGCGGACCGACCATGATGTCCGCCCCAAGCTGCTCCATCAACCGCTTCGTCTCGGAGATCGCAAGGGGAACGGTGTCGTTTCCGCAGCCGTAGCCGACGATCTTCACCGGCCTCCCACTGATGGTGATTCCGGTCATTCCCGCCGACGGCTTCTTAGGATTCACCGGCTTGCCGCCCGCAAATTGAGCGAAGGCCGCCTGGGCCCCGCCGATGTCGACCTCGGTGGCGCCGCCGAAGGCGCCCTTGCAGTCGGTCATGATCGCAATCTTGATCGGTGTGGCCGATCGAGCCGACCGCGCCGCCAGCGACGTGGCGGAGACTGCAGAGATCGCGACCACTCCGACGGCGAGCGGAAGAAGAAGCTTCCACGTTCGCAGTCTGTTCAATCTACTGCCCTCCATTTCTGATGCCCTGTTGACCCCTGCTTAGAGAGTCTCGCTCCGACTTTGCGTTCGCGTCGGGGCACCTCCTTTCAACCGGAACCATGCATCGGAAACGATGCGCCGTAATTCGCGGAAGGGTTCCGAAGAACCGCCGCCACGATCGCCGAAGGCGTAGCGCGTGATCATATCCCAGAGTCCCATCAGTCCATTGGGGGAGATGATGACGATGGCAAGGAAGATGAATCCGATGATCGTGTTGAAGCTCCCGCCAAGGACCGGCACCGAGACATTGCGCACGTAGGTCTGGATGGCGAAGAACACGAACGCCCCGAGCCAGGCCCCCTCGATCCGCGCGAGGCCGCCGATCACAGCGATGACGAGCAGGTCGACTGTTGACGCAAGGTCGAGCGTGCCGGGGGCTACGACCCCGATCGACCATGCATAGAGCACGCCGGCGAGCGATGCCATGAACCCCGCCAGGCCGAAGGCGAGCGTCCGGTGAAGGGGGACGTTGTAGCCGAGGGAGCGCATCCGCACGGGCTCGTCGCGGACGCCCTGGAGCGCGATTCCGAACGGCGTACGCACGATGTAGCGGATCAGCAGATAGACGATGATCGCGACCGTGAAGGCGATGTAGTAGAGCCTGGCGGGTTGGGTGACGTGGTTGCCGACTAGGCCAGGCGTATAGGTGTCTATCCCCGCTATGCCTGAGAAGCCGCCGAACGTCGTGACGGAGCCGAAGAACGTGTTCGCAATCACGCCGAACGTCAGAGTGATCATGAGAAAGTAGATGCCGGCGCTGCGGCTCGCGATCGCCCCGAAAAGCAGCGCGATCGCGGTCGTGATCCCGACCGCCGCTGCCACCGCGAGCCACGGGCTCCAGCCCAGATGAAGCCCCTTGGCCTGGCCGCTGGTGACCAGATTGCCGAGCACGAGGCCGCAAATACCGTAGAGCGCCACTTGGGCCAGGGAAACCATTCCTCCGTAGGCCGAGAGGAAAATCAGGCTCGCTGCGGCGATGCCGACGGCGAAGGTCTGCGTGAGGATGTAGCCGACCCAATAGGAATTGCTGCTGAAGACGAGCGGCCAGATCGCAAGGAGCACGAGCATCGTCCCGGCAGCCGTGCGCTCGGTTGCCTGTTTTCGGGACTGGAACGTGCCGAGGGACCTCATCCGGGTTTCCCGAACAGGCCTTGCGGCCGGAAACCGAGGACGAGGGCGAGCAGGATGAACGTGAACACGACCGCGTATTCGGTGGCACTCGTGGGGAGGTAGGACGCTGCAAATTGGAACACCAGTCCGTAGAGGAGGGCTCCCGCAACTGCACCGAAGATCGAGCCCATTCCCCCGACGACGACCACGACGAGTGCGTTGAGAAGCCATGCCCCGTCCTGACCCGTCGCAACGTTGCCCTGAGACGCCACGACGGTCGCCCCGAAGGCGGCGAGCGCGGAGCCAACGAAGAAGACGATTGCGAAGGTCTTCTGGATGTTGACGCCGAGCGCTGACGCCATCTGGCGGTCGTCGACCCCGGCACGGATGATCATCCCGGTGCGCGTCCGGTAGATCCAGAGCCAGAGCAGAACGCCGACGCCAACGCCGAGCGCAGTGACCACCAGCTTGATCAGCGAGTACTGGATGCCGAAGGCGTGGAGATTGACGAACCTGTCGATGAAGCCCGGCCAGCTGAGGCCGCGGGCCAATCCCTGGTGGAAATGAGTGATCACCTGGTCGGCGATGATCACGGAGATGGCGATCGTGATCAGCGCCTGCCGCAGGTCCTGGCCGAGGTTCCACCGCAAGAAGACCTGCTGCACGACGAGGCCGAGTGCGCCGATGCAGATCGAGGCCACAAGCGCCGGGACGATCCACTCCCAAGCGTTGATCGAGGAGGAAGGGATGAAAAAATCACCTCCGCGCGCCATGTGCTGCTGCATGTCGTAGGCGATAAAGCCTCCGAGAAGGTAGAAGGACCCGTGGGCCATGTTGACGACGCGCATCAAGCCGAAGATGAGAGCGAAGCCGCTCGCAACGATGAAGAGCTCGGCAGCGAAGTAGATGCCGTTGAGCAGCGTGATGAAGAACTGGTCCGGATGGTCGATCGCCGGGCCGAAGTTCGTGTGGGGCGCCCAGAAGAGCACCCACACGAGCGCGAACGCAGACGCTGCGAGCGTGATGCCAAGCGGCAGCAGCCGCAGGATCCGCGTCGGGTCCAGTTGCGCGCGAACTGTCGCGGCGTAGTCGCTCACGCGACCACCGAACGTAACAGAGGGAGCGCCGTAAAGTACCGGGAAGAGACGCGGCGCATCATCACGCCGGGCTACTGCGCGTTGTGGTACAGCGTCGCGTGGGCGGCGTCGCCCGCCTGCGGGACGTCCGCCTCGAGCGGGTGAAGCTCGGCGACGAGCGCCGCGTCGAGCGTCGAGGCATCCGGCCAGTCGATCTCGACCAGGTTTCCGGCAGGGTCACGGATGTACATCTGCACCCAGCCGGACGGGTGCACGCGAAGGGGATGATCCCAAACGTCGTCATCCAGCAATCCGAGCTCCTTCGCCCTCAGGTAGACGGCCGCGAAGTCGTCGACGTCCAGCCCGATGTGGTGGTAGCGCGGAGCTTGCGTGCCCTCGCGTTCGAAGAGGTGGACCTGTTGGTCGCCGAGTCGCAACCACAAAACTCGCTGCCTGAACTTCGCCGTCGGAAGGCGCTCCATGCCGAGGAACGCCTCGTAGAAGCGGGCCGACTCTTCGAGGTCGTCGGCGTGGATGCTGACGTGGTTTAGGCGCGTCGCTCGCACGGCGATCCCGCCGCATACCCTA
>CATPAS010000053.1 GCA_955652075.1 uncultured Gaiellaceae bacterium
GAGCAGACACTCGCCCGCCCGTGGGCGATACCCGGCACGGCCGGCCTCGAGCACCGCATCGGCGGGCTCGAGAAGCAGGACGTCACCGGCAACGTCAGTTACGACCCCGACAACCACGACCTGATGGTCCGCCTGCGCGCCCAGAAGGTCGCCGGCATCGCGCAGGACATTCCGGAGCTCGAAGTCGACGACCCGGACGGCGCCCACACGCTCGTCCTCAGCTGGGGCGGCACGTATGGCTCCGTCGCTGCGGCCGTGCGCCGCGTCCGGGCGTCGGACAAGAAGGTCGCACATGCGCATTTGCGCTATCTCAACCCGTTCCCGCGCAATACGGGCGAGATTCTGCGAGCCTACGACAAGGTGCTCGTTCCCGAGATCAACCTGGGCCAGCTGAAGAAGCTGGTTCGCGCGGAGTTCCTCGTCGATGCGACCGGCTTCAACTTGGTGCGGGGGATTCCGTTCCGCGCCGGCGAAGTAGCCGCTGCGATCGACGCGATGGTGGACGCATAAAGACACTCCATTTCGAGGGCAGGTGGCTCTGGGCCGCGATCGTCGTCGGGGCGGGGGCCGGCGCGGTTGCGTTCGGCCTCGCCAAGAACTGGACGGGCTTCAGCCTGTGCGCGGCGGCCACGCTCCTCGCGGTCATCCAGCTCGGCCGCATCCTGCGCAGGAGGCCGGTGAAGAAGGACGGCGGCGGCGGGCGCCGCTGGTAAGTGTGAGCGTCTCGCGGCTCCGAGTCCCGCGCTGATGGCCGATCGTCTGCGACCGCTCTGGGATTTCTACGATCTGGACGCGACCGAGCAGCGACTCCGCCTGCAACTAGAGGATGAACGAGACGACGCTGGACGCGCCGAGGTCCTCAGCCAACTCGCCCGCGTGCAGGGCTTGCGCGACGACTTCGATGCCTGCGATCGTCTGCTCGAGCAGGCGGACGCGCTGGCCGGATCGAGCGCCGTCGCGAAGGTGCGCATCGACCTCGAGCGCGGCCGGAAGCTGCGTTCGAGCGGCGATCCTCAAGGGGCATTACCGCTCTTCGAAGCTGCCTTTGCCGGTTCGTGCGACGCCGGTGAGCACTACTTCGCTGGAGACGCCGCGCACATGTGCGCGCTCGCGGTCTCGGAGGATCGCGCGGCGATGGAGGACTGGACGCAGCGTGGGCTCGACCTCGGCGAGCGTGAGCCGGCCGCTGCCTACTGGGCCGGGCCGCTGCTCAACAATCTCGGCTGGGCGTACTTCGACACGGGCGAGCACGAGCAGGCGCTCGAGCTCTTCGAGCGGGCCCTGGAGGTGCGCAAGCGCGACCCCGACAACCAGGACGCGATCGCGTTCGCCGAAGAGGCGGTCCAGACCGCGCGGCAGGCGCTCGACTAGCGGGACGTCGTCTCGAAGCGATCGAGCCCGTCGTCCGGGAGCGTCTCCCAGGCAGCCACAGAGCGGACGAAGATGTGCGCACTCGGTCGTGCGTCGAACGCGTCGTCCAGCGAGCTCGCCCTGACGCTCGCGGTCTCGGAATCGGGCCAGCCGCCGCCGAACAGATTCGAGCCGCAGGCGAGGCAGAACGTCTTCGCGCTCCCTTCCGCCGGCTGGAACGTCTGCAGCAGGTCTTCGCCCTCGAGAATCCGGATCGCCCCCGACGGCACGCGCGCGTTCACGGTCGCGGCGCCGCCCGAGAGCTTCTTACAGCTCGCGCAGTGGCAGTACCTGAGCGTGGCCGGGATCTCGGCCAACTCGAACTTGACACCTCCGCAGAGGCAGCTTCCACGCACCGCGTCCACGCGCTGAGCTTAACCGGGACGGTGCGTACAATCCTCGTCATCTCAAGAGGGGCCTCCATCGGGTGGGCCGTCGTCCTGGTCCTCTTCGCCGCGACCGCGTACGAGGCGGCCGTAGCGCTCGAATGGATCTCGATGGGATCCCGGTCCGGCGACGAGGCGACCGGGCAAGCCGCGGTCACGATTGCAGCGTTCGTTGCGCTTCTGACTGGGATTGTCGCCACCGTGGCCAGCCGGCGGATCTTGCATCGATGGCCGGCGACGTTGGTCCCGGTCGCCGCCGCGGCTTACATGGCGGTGCACTACTACGCCTTCGACTCCTACTACCTGCCGGTCCTCAGGAGGTTCTCGGACGGGGGCTATGTTCCGTCGGCCTGGCTCTACGGCGTCGTCGTTGCCGCGGTGATCGTCGCGGCCGCGATCCGGGGACGACCGAGCGTCGCGCCGGTCCTGACGCCGATCCTCTTGCTCATCTGCGCGGGCACCGTCCTCGCCGAGGGCGCCGGGCACTGAGGTAGACCCCGCGGACTATCATCGAGACATGGCGGCGAACGGCAAGCTCGGCGCGAAGGACTACAAGACCGACCAGGAAGTCCGTTGGTGCCCGGGCTGCGGCGACTACGCGATCCTGGCCGCGCTTCAGTCGTTCATGCCCGAACTGGACGTGCCGAAGGAGAACATCGTCTTCGTCTCCGGCATCGGCTGCGCGGCGCGCTTCCCCTACTACATGGAGACGTACGGGATGCACTCGATCCACGGCCGCGCGCCGGCGATCGCGACCGGGTTGGCCACGTCGCGCCCGGATCTGAGCGTGTGGGTCGTGACCGGCGACGGGGATTCGCTGTCGATCGGCGGCAATCACCTGATCCACGCGCTGCGCCGC
>CATPAS010000054.1 GCA_955652075.1 uncultured Gaiellaceae bacterium
CACATAGAGCTTGAGCGGGTCTTGGGTCGCCTCGGCCTTGGCCGCCGGCGGTGGGGCGTCGTCCTCCCCGTCCTCCGGCTCTTCGGCCTCGGCGGCGTCTTCCGTCTCCTCGACCTCGGTCTCCTCCGCCTCTTCGACTTCGGGAACGAGCTCGAGCCGCGGCTCGACCGCGGGGTCCGAGGGCACGTCAGGGAGCGGCCGCATGCGAGGGGTATCGGCGCGGCCTAAGCGACTCTTGAGGCGACCGTCAACCCTCAGGAGAGGGATCGCTACTAACAAGGAACACAGCCGATGCGTCTAGAAAGATGGAGCGACCAAAAAGGTCGCTTCGCCTCTTCTTCAGACACTTTGTGCGGAATCGCCGGATATAGCCTCGCCCCCGACAGCAGCGTCGAGCGCACTGTCGCGGCGCGGGCCCTTCTGACAGGGATCGCGGAACGAGGCGCCGACGCCGTGGGCTACGCATACCGCAGCCCGGGAGCTCCGATTGCCGTGCACAAGCAGCGTTCCGGGGCGACGGCCTTGCTAGAGCGGATCAGCGTGCCCGAGGAAGCCACCAAGCTTCTCGTTCACGTGCGGGACTTCACCAAGGGCCACCCCAGTCTCGCTGCCAACAACCATCCGATCCGTCACGGCTCCGTCGTGGGAATCCACAACGGGATCATCAAGAACGACGACGAGCTCTTCGAGCAGCACCGAATCGCGCGCGCCGAGCCCGACATGACGGTCGACTCCGAGATCATCTTTGCACTCGCCGAGCTTTCGCGCGGCCGGACGGCCGAGGCCCTCCAGCAGCTCTACGGCTCGATGGCTGCGGCGTGGCTCGATGAAGGCCGCCCGGAGCTGCTCCTCGCCCGCGGTCTGGGCCGGCCGCTGTGGGTCGGCCACACGAAGAACGAGCTCTTCTTCGCCTCGACGCGCGTCGCGCTCGAGCTCGTCGAGAGCTACGTCGGCATCAAGCTTCGCAAGAACGAGCTCCCGGAGGGAACCGTTGTCGCCGTCGAAAGCGGCAAGATCGTCACCCGGGAATCGTTTCAGCCGGATCGCTCCTTCGAGGAGGAGCCGCTCCCGGCCGTTCGCGCACCCGATGAGGGCCGCTCCTGCCTCGAGCGCCTCGCGCGTCTGCACGCCGCAGCTGCCTGACGCTTAAGAACTCCTAACGCGCAGCTCAGGTTGCCGTTGATGACGCCCACGGGCGCGACGATCGCGTACGCGATCGAAGCTGCGGAGGCCGGCGCGCAGCAGGCTTAACCAAGCTGCCCGTCGGAGCCGACCTGCACGCCCTCCTCGTCGAGGCGCTCCTTGATCAGGAACTGGAACGTCGACCAGGCCCCCCGGCGCGCATCGAACATCCGGTACACCTGCCACTCGGTCAGCAGGCCGTCGTCCTTCCTCCGCGCGGCCGCCCAGTCCGCGAACTTCGGCAGGCGCTTGAGCTTGCGCGCGAGCGCCATTCCCTGGTCCACTGCCCGCTCGAGCCGCTCCTCGCCGATCGGGACGTCGAAGCCGGCCTCGCGCAGCGCCTCGGCGAGGGAGCCGAAGGTGTGCCAGTACAGCGACTTCGAGGGCATCGACCCTCTTCTGGCGTCGAGATCCTTTGCGGTCGGCACGCGGCCCAGGTCCTCCCCCAGTTCGCGGAGAAGGCCCACCAGCTCCTCGCGTGTGGCGAAGCGACGGGGAACGAGGCCGGCCTCGCGTTTCGCCGCGTTCCAGCTGCCGAAGTGCTCGATGACCGTCTGCGGGTGAACCGCCGTGTCGGGGTCAGCCGCGAACTCGCGCATCGTCGGCGAGCGGCCGAGCCGGTCGGCAGACGCGCGCAGCTCCTCGAGGATCTGATCGTTCGAGTAGCGCTTGCGGATTCCGGCCTGGAAGGAGGCGAGCGCGTCGGGGTCGATCTTCGCGACCGCCCTGTAGGGCGGCTTGCGGGCCATGCCAAGAAGGATAGAGCGTTCTGGAAAGAACGCAAGTTAGGTTGGGAGAATCTCCTAGGAGGCGACGACGGTCAGGCGCGGGCGTTCGGCGTCGCTCTGGAGAGTCTCGAGCGGCAGGATCCGCTCGAGAGCGCTGACGCAGCGCGGGCAGAACTGGGTGCCGGCCGCGCGGCGAAGCTCCTGCAGAGCCTCTGCGGCCGGGCGGGCCGCGCGGTAGATCCGGGTCGTCAGCATCGAGTCCAGTGCGTCGGCGACGTGGATGATGCGAGCGCCGAGCGGGATGTCCTCTCCTTGCAGCCGGTCCGGATACCCCGTGCCGTCGAAGCGCTCGTGGTGGTGGTGGATGGCCGGCACCGCGTCGTTGAGGAAGCCGAGCCGGTCGATGATGCGCGCCCCCTCCTCTGCGTGCCGCTGCATGAGCGACCACTCGTCGGGCGTGAGGCTCGCGGGCTTCAGGAGGATGGAGTCGGGGATGGCGAGCTTGCCGATGTCGTGGAAGAGCGCCGCATGCCCGAGCAGGTCGAGCTCTGCGTGCGAGAGCCCGAGCTCGCGGCCGATCGCGAGCGCGAGCTGCTGAACGCGGCGCGAGTGACCGGCGGTGTAGGAGTCACGCGCGTCCACTGTCGCGGAGAGCGATTCCATGGCTGCGGTCGAGCGCTCCTTGAGCAGCCTGTTCGCCAGCTCGAGCGACACGTTCTGCGACTGGATCGTTTCGGCGGCCTGGCGGAGCTTCTGGGCGCTTCGCTGCGTGTGCTTGAGGTACGCCTCCTGCGTCTTGCGCATGAGGAGAAGCGGTACCGCGAAGACTGCGAGCGCGAGCAGCTGGACCGCCGCGTACGCAAGCGCTATCACACCGCCGATGAAGCCGTAGACAAGGTAGTGCGGCAGCAGCCAGGCGAAGCGCTCCTTGAAGACCGACCACCAGCGTTCGTGACCTTGAAGGGCGAGAGCGAGCGAGACGAGGCCCATGTTGACGACGAAGTAGGCCGCGCCGGCGAGCAGGCCCAGGCCGGAGGCAGCGAGCTCGTGCGCAGTGCCATGCGGGAAGAAGGCGGCGATCTTGAACACGCTCGCAGCGGCGAGCGATGCCAGCGTAAGCGCGCCGATGTTGAAGAGCACGTTGTGCAGTGGGGCGCGGCGCGCGCTCCACTCGACCGCCACACTGGCGAGCGCGAGTGGCAGTGCAGCGCGAAAGCCGAACAGCGACGCGGCCGCGAGACAGCCCACGGCGCTGACCGAGAGCACCGCCGATCCTTCGTCCGCCTCCAGCGCGAGAGCCTGCCCCACTCCGACGAGCCCGACCACGGTCACGAGGCCCAACAGGTCCTTCGAGGTCCAGGTGAAGGCTAGTCCGACGACGCCGGCCCCAACGCCGACTGCACTCACCAGGCCGACGATCAGGCTCAGCCGGCGGTCGAGCGAGAGGAAGCGTGGCCCGTGGACCGCGTGCGGGCGAGGATGGCGCACCTCCCGCCGCTCCTCGAGGGGCTGGACCTGCACGGCGCTCGGGAGCGGCGCGTGATGGTCTCCGTCCTCGGGAACGGCGATCAGGCGCGTCGAGCGATCCGCGGGCACGAGCAGCGGCTCGGAGCTCGCGCCGAGGACGCGGTTGCGCCCCTGCAGCTTGGCGCGATACACGGCGAGGTCGGCCTGATGGATGAGCTCGTTTGCGTCGGTGCCGTCCTTGGGGAAGCCGGCCACTCCGATCGAGACAGTCGCACGGATCGGCTCGCTCGAGGTCTCCACGTCGAACGTGCGCTCGGCGACGGCGCGGCGGATCCGTTCCGCGATCTCCAGCGCCTGATCGGGAGGCGTCTCCGGCAAGAGAATCGAGAACTCCTCCCCCCCGAAGCGCGCCGGCACGTCGTAATGCCGCAGCTGGGCGCGGAAGACCTCTGCAATCCCCTTCAGCACGGCATCGCCCGCGAGGTGGCCGTAGGTGTTGTTGATGTCGCGCAGCAGATCGAGGTCGGCCATGATCAGCGACATCGGACGCTCGAAGCGGCGGGCGCGTCCGATCTCCTCGGACAACGCGGCGGCAAAGTGGCGCGCATTGAAGAGCCCGGTCTTCGGGTCGACGCGCGCCTCCGCTTGCAATGCCGGCACGCTCAGCGAGCGGTGGATCAGGAACAACGGCGTGAGTGCGAACGGGACGAGCCACGGGTTCGTCTCCCAGAAGGCGTAGACGGCGACGCCCAGCGCGGCTAGCACGAGATCGGTGGCGACGTACTCGGCGTCGAAGAGCCCCGTCTCGCGCAGCGTGAAGCCGCGAGCGAGCCTCAACATCACCGCCAGCAGGACGTGATTGACCGCGACGAAGACGATGCAGGCGGCGAGGCCGGCCATCGAGAGCCGGAGCGCATTGTTCCCGATGCCCGCGTGCTCGAGGATCAGCCACCGACCTACGAACCAGGCCGCCATGGCCGAGAGCGAATAGTCGAGGATGTTGAAGGTCTGCAGGTACCACCGGTACCGCATCTTCAGCCACTCCGGAACCATCTGGACGACCGCGACCAGCACGAGTAGCTCCGGCGGCAGGATCAGCGCGGCCGGGATCAGGAAGACGATGTCTGTGTGGTACGCCTGGTCGGCCGGCGTCCGGACCACGAACAGGCGGGCGATGGCGGCTGCCGAGGCGAGAATGAGGAACGCCGGCCACTGGTGCGTCGTCTGGAGCCGGCCGATGAACGGCAGCGTGACGGCAGCAGCCGTGATCGCGACCGCGATGAAGTAGATCTGTGCGTTCCGGGGCAGCGCTCCATCTCGCCCCGGGCCGGGGTCGGCGACGAGCGAGGTATCGGTGGGCAC
>CATPAS010000055.1 GCA_955652075.1 uncultured Gaiellaceae bacterium
ATTAGCGACTTAGTGGCTCCGAGCCACTATGTCGGTCTTTCGCTAGCATTCCGCCCCGGCCTCCGGGTCCCCTCTATGAGCGAGGTGATCGAGACACTCGAGCGCGCCCAGTTGCGCGACGGCATCCCGCAGTTCAAGGCGGGGGACACCGTCCGCGTCCACTTCAAGGTGATCGAAGGCCAGCGGCAGCGCATCCAGGTCTTCGAGGGGATCGTGATCAAGCGCCAGGGCGCCGGCGCCCGCGAGACGTTCACCGTCCGCAAGCAGTCGTTCGGGGTCGGCGTCGAGCGCACGTTCCCGTTGCACACGCCGAAGATCGAGAAGATCGAGGTCGCCGCGGTCGGCGACGTGAACCGCGCGAAGTTGTACTACCTCCGCGGGAAGGTCGGCAAGAAGGCCCGCATCCGGGAGTTGCGCCAGGACGTCGTCCGCGCGCCGAAGGGCGCTCGGGCCGCGCAGCCGGTGGACCAGGAGCCCGCTGAGACCCAGAGCGACCCCGAAGAGTAGGACGGCAGCAGCCCGAGGCTGGGGGTAAGGAGGGAGGCACGGGCAAAGGCCGCACCTCCTTCCGGAGGCATCGCAAGCGATGCCTCCGCGACGTTTCGGCAGAGACCCCCGCAGAGCCCGCCGAGTAGCCAGCTATCCTCGGCGCCGTGGCGCCCCGCACCGGTCAGAAGCTCCTGAAGTTCGACCGGAAGCTCGGGGCCCGGCTCGTCGCGGGAACGGACGAAGCGGGTCGTGGCTGCCTGGCCGGGCCGCTGGTCGTGGCCGGCGTGCTTCTCGATTACGGGTGCCTGCGCGACCACAAGGTGCGACCGCTCGGGTTCCTCAACGACTCGAAGCAGTGCTCGCAGGAACGCCGGGAGGAACTCTTTCACGCCGTTCTGGGCTGCGCCGAGCAGGTGGTGGTGCGGGTCATCCCGCACGGGGCGATCGACCGCGACGGCTTGCACCGCTCGAACCTCGCGGCGATGCGCGAGATCCTGCACGCACTGTCGCCGCCGGCCGAAGCGTGTCTCGTCGACGGCTTCCGCCTCGGGCCGACCGCACCTCCGCACAAGGCTGTCATCGGCGGTGACGAGAAGAGCGCGGCGATCGCTGCAGCGTCGATCGTCGCCAAGGTGACGCGCGACCGGGTGATGCGCAGGATGGACGCGCTGTTCCCGCACTACGGTTTCTCCTCTCACGTCGGCTACATCACGCCCGGCCACTCGAGGATCGTGCGCGAGCGAGGGCCGTCACGAATTCACCGCCGCTCGTTTCAGGCGATGTGCTACCTGAACGAGGAAGAGCTGGCGGCACTGTCCGGCTGACGGCCTACTCTCGTGGTCGTGTCCGACCACGGCGCGTTCGGTGAGGATCCCTTCGGCCGCGCCGCCGAGAAGGCGGCCCGCTTCTTCGGAACGCCGCGGTACATCATCGGGCAGACGCTCATCGTCATCATCTGGATCGCGCTCAACTCGGTCGCGCTCATCGCGCACTGGGATCCGTATCCATTCATCCTCCTCAACCTCGCCTTCTCCACCCAGGCGGCGTACGCAGCGCCGCTGATCCTGCTCGCAGCGACACGCCAGGCCGAACGGGACAAGATGTCGGGCGAAAAGATCGAGAAGAGGCACGACGAGATGGAGCACCTTGCACAGGAGCGGATCGATTCCATTCGGGCTGAGACGGCGAAGCTGCAGGCGCTACTCGAGTCGAACACCGACCTCACGAAGCAGGACAAGGAGCTGACGGAACAGGTCGCCGCTCTCACGCGCGAGATGCATGCGGCACTGACGAAGCGCGCATAGGTTCGAGATCCGTGACAGACATGCGCGGCCAGGCGCCGTAGCCTCGTCTCCATGTCTTTACGTTCCGGCAAGCGTGCCGAGCGGCGCGCCGCGTGGTGGTATCGCCTGCGCGGGTACCGAATCCTGGCGACCAACGCCTGGGTCGCCGGGTACGAGCTCGATCTCATCGTTCGCCGAGGCCGGCGACTGATCTTCTGCGAGGTGAAGGAGAAGAAGGGGGCGAGGTTCGGTGACCCGCTCGAGATGGTCGACGACGAGAAGCAGCGGCGTCTCCGGTGGGCGGCCGACGCCTGGCTGGAACGGCATCCCGAATCGGAAGGTCTCCAGGTTTCCTTCGACGTGATGGCGTTTCGTGACGGCAGGCTGGAGCGGGTGGGCGAGGCTTTCTGACGTCAGCGTCGAACTGTCGCGGGTGGCCCCCACCCAGGACGCCCTCTACGCGGACATCGACCTCGCGCTCTCGTGGTCCGAGCGCGACCTCCCTGAGCGAGCGCGGACGAAGCACGTCCACCGGCTCCACCCGTACCTGGGCAAGTTCATACCGCAGCTTGTCGAGATCCTGCTCGCGCGGTACTTCCGGCCGAGACAGCACGTGCTCGACCCGTTTGCCGGCTCGGGCACGACGCTCGTGCAGGCGCTGGAGAGCGGACTCGATGCGACCGGTGTCGACGTCGCTGCCTTCAACTGCCTGCTGATGGACGTCAAGACTCGAGCGTACAACCCGTTTGTCCTCGAGCAGGAGCTCCGGGCGGCGCATGTGCGGATCGGAGAGCGGACAAGCGTGCGTCCGTCTGCATACATCCGCCACTGGTATGCGCCTCAGGCTGCGCGAGAGCTGCTCGCTTTCCGGGCACTCGTCGACGACTACGAGCACGCGGACGTGCTGCGCGTCGTGCTTGCGCGCGCCGCGCGATCGGCCCGGCGAACCACGCACTTCGACCTCGAGTTTCCGCGCGAGCCGCAGCTCGAGCCTTACTGGTGTCACAAGCACCGGCGTGAGTGCCGCCCGGTCGAGACGGCTGCGCAGTTCTTACGCCGCTACACGCTCGACACCCTGGCGCGGCTCAAGGAGTTCGCGCGTGTGCGCGCCCGCGACCGGGGGGCAACGGTCATTCATGCGGACGTGCGCGAGGAGCGCCTGGCGGGATGCTACGACGGCGTCGTCACCTCACCGCCGTATCCAGGGCTCATCGACTATCACGAGCAGCATCGCTATGCGTA
>CATPAS010000056.1 GCA_955652075.1 uncultured Gaiellaceae bacterium
CGCGCCGATCCCAGCGGCGCGTGAGCTGAGACGATCCCTAGAGAAGGGAGCTCGTGAGGGAAACATGGTTTCCCTCACGGGAGCGAGCCGAAGGCGAGCGACGCTCATGCGACCTTGAGCGCCTCTTCTACGTGACGGCGGGCCGCCTCGTCCGCAGCGATGAGCTCGTCGAGATCGCGCGCGGCCGATCCGTCGGCGGCGGCAAGCGCATCTGCGACCACGTCCGCGATGCCGAGGAACGGCAGCCGACCCTCGAGAAACGCCGCGACAGCCACTTCATTGGCCGCGTTGAACGCGCACGGATACGTGCCGCCCTGCTCTCCCGCAGTGCGAGCATGTGCGAGCAGCGGAAACGTCTCCAGGTCTGGCGGCTCGAACTCGAGCGTCATGCCACCGGCGAGGTCGAGCGCCGGAATCGGCGTCGCGCTGCGTTCGGGGTACGTGAGCGCGTAGGAGATGGGCACGCGCATGTCCGGATACCCGAGATGTGCGAGCGTCGCACCGTCCCGGAAGCGAACGAGCGCATGCACGACCGAGGTCGGGTGCACGACGACCTCGATCTGGTCGTACGGGAGGTCGAACAGGAAGTGAGCCTCGATCAGCTCCAAGCCTTTGTTGGCGAGTGTTGCCGAGTCGACGGTGATCTTCGGGCCCATGTTCCAGGTCGGGTGCGCCAGAGCGGCGGCCGGCGTGACGTCGTCCAGCTCGTCGCGTACCCGGCCGCGGAACGGTCCACCGGAAGCCGTGAGCACGAGCGAATGGACCTGGTCGGCCGAGCGGCCTTCAAGGCACTGGAACGCACCCGAGTGCTCGCTGTCGACGGGAATGAGCCGGCCGCCGCCGCGTTGGTGCGCAGAGAGAGCGAGCTCTCCTGCGGCGACGAGGCTCTCTTTGTTCGCGAGCGCGAGATCGACGCCGCGCTCGAGGGCCCACAGCGTCGCGGGCAATCCTGCGAAGCCCACAACAGCGTTCAGGACGAGGTCCGGCTCGGCCCGCTCGAGCAGGTCGGTCAAATCGCCGCCGGCCTGGGTCAACGGCGCCAGTCCGTCGACCGGCTGCGAGCCGGATGCTGCGGCACAGAGCTCGAGCCCTGGATGAGCTTCGATGATCTCCAGCGCCTGGCGCCCGATCGACCCTGTGGCGCCCAGGAGAGCAATCCTCTTCACGCCGGAAGTGTAGGTTCGCGGGCGTGATCCGCCCCGGAGCACCCGAGGACGCCGAAGGAGTCGCACGAGTTCATGTCGAGACCTGGCAGGCCGCGTACCCGCACGCCCTGCCGTCCGATCGGCTGCAGGCCCTGTCGGTGGAGGAAGCGGTCGAACGGCACCGGAGGTGGCCGCCGGAGTTCGTAGCAGAGCACGGCGGCGAGATCGTGGGCTTCGTCGCAGTCGGCAGGAGCCGGGATCCGGGCACCGACGGCGAGCTGTTCGCGATCTACGTCCACCCGGAGCATTGGGGGACCGGTGTCGGGCGCGAGCTCATCGAGGCAGGCGAAGAGGAGCTGCGGCGGCTAGGACACCAGGACGCGATTCTCTGGGTGCTGGACGACAACCCGAGGGCGCGGCGCTTCTACGAGCGCGCGGGCTGGTCCCCGGACGGCGCCACCCGCGAGATCCACATCTTCGGCTTCGATGTCTCCGAAGTCCGCTACGCGAAGCATCTCTAGGCGGCGTTGAACGCACGCAGCAAGTAGTACGACGCCACCACCGCGAAGAGCAGGGAATCGATCCGGTCGAGTACGCCGCCGTGCGCAGCCAGTAGGCGGCCGCTGTCCTTCACCTGCATGTCGCGCTTCAGCGCAGATTCGAAGAGGTCGCCGAGCGGAGCAGCGACCGCGATCACCGCGCCGAGCACGATCGACTGCCCGATCGAGAGGTAGTGCTGCTTGTACAGGGAGACGAACGCGACGAAGATCGTCGCGGCGGTTCCGAAGAGGAAGCCTTCCCATGTCTTCCCCGGCGACAGTGCAGGCGCGAGCTTGTGACGGCCGATCAGCCGCCCTGCGAAGAACGCCCCGATGTCGCCGGCCCAGACCGCCAGCAGGACGGTAAAGGTCGCGAGCTCCCCTTCGCTCGGAATCTGGCGCAGGAGCAACAGGTGCGCAAGGCACAGGCCGACCCAACCTGCTCCGAGCACCGTGGACGCGATCGCAACGGTTGCGGACTGCCTCGTTGTCGCGATCCAGTGGAGCAGGAACGCGAATACCATCGTGCTGAGGAAGCCCGCCGTCGTCCACTCGAGGCCGCCGAGGTGCGCGCCGAGCAGCGACAGCACCGCTCCTGCGTACGCCGCCAGGATGACCGGACGCAGCGAGCGGATCATCAGCGCGTACTCGTGCAGCGCAAGAATCGCCGCAACGCCCGCCAGCGCGAACAGCCACCAGCCGCCGGCCCAGACGATCAGCAGCACGAGCGGCAGGCCGACGAGCGCGACCAGCACGCGCGAGACTAGAGGGGCCACTACCGGCCGCCGAAGCGGCGCCTGCGGCTGGCGTAGTCGTCGAGTGCGGCGCGGAGCTGCTCCTCGCCGAAATCGGGCCAGAGCGTGTCGACGAAGACCAGCTCGGCATAGGCGAGTTGCCACAGGAGGAAGTTGGAGATCCTCAGCTCGCCGGAAGTGCGGATCAGGAGGTCGGGGTCGGGCATCTCGGGCGCATTGAGGTAGGTCGCGAACGTCTCCTCGTCCAGTTCTTTGCCTCCGGCGACGGCCCGGTTCGCAGCGTCCACGATCTCGGCGCGGCCGCCGTAGTCGAAGGCGATCCAGAGATTGAGGCGGCGGTTTCCTTCGGTCTCGTGCTCGAGCGCCGCCATCCGCTGCTGCAGCGCGTCCGGCGCACGGTCGCGCCGGCCGATGAAGCGCGTGCGCACTCCCTGGCGCACGAGGTCCGGCAGCTCACGTTCGATTGTCTCGGTGAAGATCTCCATCAGCAGCTCCACCTCGGCCGTCGGCCGGTTCCAGTTCTCGGTGGAGAACGCGTAGACCGCGAGCGAGTCGACGCCGAGATCGATCGCAGCCTCAACGGTGCGCCTCAGCGCTTTCGTCCCGGCCCGGTGCCCGGCGGCGATCGGGAGCCCGCGCTTGCGCGCCCAGCGCGCATTCCCGTCCATGATGATGGCCACCGCGTGCGCAACGTCCGGCAGGTCGGGCTCGGCCGCCGGACGCACGTGCCGTAGCGTTTTGATCTTCGTGAGGAGGTTCACAGTCGCGGAGGCCTAGACCTCCATGATCTCTGCCTCTTTGTGCTTGAGCAGGTCGTCGATCGTCTTCGTGTGCTCGTCGGTCAGCTTCTGTACGCGTTCCTCCGCGCGGTGCTCGTCGTCTTTGCCGACTTCGCCCTTGGCCAGATCCTTCAGATGCTGCACGGCATCCCGACGAACGTTTCGCACCGCGATCCTTCCCTCCTCCGCGATCTTGCGGACGATCTTCACCAGCTCCTTGCGTCGTTCCTCGGTCGGTTGGGGCATCGGGAGGCGGATGACCTTGCCGTCGTTCGACGGTGTCAGGCCGAGATCCGATTCCAGGAGCGCTTTCTCGATCGCCTTGATCGAGGTTGGATCGAAAGGCTGGATCGTCAGCATCCTCGGCTCCGGAACGTTGATCGTGGCCAGTTGCTTGAGCGGCGTCTGCTGGCCGTAGTAGTCGATCTGCACACGGTCGAGGAGCGCCGCGGACGCGCGCCCCGTGCGGACAGTGTTGAACTCGGTCTTCGTGTGGTCGACGCTCGCATCCATGCGCTTCTGGGCGTCCTGGATCAGCTGGTCGGGGGTGGCCATCAGCGCTCCTCCTTTGCGGGCGTCGAGATGATCGTGCCGATGCGCTCGCCGGCGATCACGCGGCGAATGTTTCCGTCGGCAAGGGCGAAGACGTAGATCGGCAGATTGTTGTCCATGCAGAGCGACAGCGCTGTGGTGTCCATCACCTTGAGGCCCCGCTCGATCGCTTCCCGATGCGTGAGCTCCGGGAGGAATTCCGCCTCGGGGTCGAGCCGCGGATCGTTTTCGTACACGCCTGCCGTGCCGTGCTTCGCCATCAGGATGGCATCCGCATTGATCTCCAGCGCTCGGAGGGCGGCCGCGGTGTCGGTCGTGAAGAACGGGTTCCCGGTGCCGGCTGCGAAGATCACGACGCGGCCCTTCTCGAGATGGCGAATCGCACGTCGCCGGATGTACGGCTCGGCGACCTCCTTCACCTCCAGAGCCGACAGCACCCGCGTGTCGGCGCCGCGGTCCTCGAGCGCGTCCTGGAGCGCCAGCGAGTTGAGCACGGTCGCCAGCATCCCGGCGTAGTCCGCCGTCGCCCGGTCCATGCCCTCGGCCGCAGCCGACATGCCGCGGTAGATGTTGCCGGCCCCCACCACGACTCCCGTCTCGACCCCGGAGGTCTCGACCTCGACGATCTCTTCCGCGATCGCGTCGATCGTCGCGCGGTCCATGCCGTACTCGCGATCGCCCATGAGCGACTCCCCCGAGAGCTTGAGCAGGATGCGCCGGAAGACCGGGCTGCCTGTCTTGGTTGCCTCCGCGATCGCTTCTTCGGGCTGGACGGTCATCCCGTCAGCGCGAAGCGCTCGAACTCCAGCACCTCGGCGCCTTCCTCGGAGAGCGCCTGACGAACGGTCTTCCCGGTGTCGTGGATCCACGGTTGATCCGTCAGCACGCGATCGGCGAAGAAACGCTTGTTCAGCATGCCCTCGACGATCTTCTCGCGCGCTTGGTCCGGCTTCGACAGAACCTCGTCCGAGTTCGCGAAGATCTCGCGCTCGGACGTCACGACGTCCTCCGGGACGTCCTCCCTGCCGACCCACTGCGGAGACGAGGCTGCAATGTGCATCGCGATCTTGCGCGCGAAGTCCCCTGAGCCGCCACGAACCTGCACGAGCACGCCGAGCTTGTTCGCGGGCGGGTGCGCATAGCCTTCGATCAGCCCGCCGTCGACCGCTTCGAAGCGTGCCGCGCCCGCGACGACGATGTTCTCGCCGAGCTTGCCCGAGAGCTCCTTGCGCTCCTCGTCGAGCCGCTCCGCACCGTCCGGACCTTCCGACTCGACCGCCTCGAGCACCTTTTTCGCGAACGCCACGAACTCGTCGTTGTTCGACACGGGCTCGGTTTCGCAACCGACCGCGACCATTGTCCCGCGCTTCCCCCCGTCGGCAACGCGGTAGCCGACCTTGCCCTCCGTCGTGACGCGGCCGGCGCGCTTCTCGGCGCTTGCCATGCCGCGCTCGCGTAGGAGGCGCTTGGCCGCTTCGATGTCGCCGTTCGTGTCCTGCAGCGCGCGCTTGCAGTCCATCATCGGAGCCTGCGTCTGGTCGCGCAGCTCCTTGACGAGTGCTGCGCTGATGCCCGTCATTCGGCGGGTACCTCCTCCGGCTTCGCCTCCACTGCGGGTGCGGCCTCGGCGACAGGCTCTTCCTTCGGAACCACCTGCTCGTCATCGCTCGCAGGCGCCTCCGGCGGCGCTCCGTTCTTGGCGGGCGTGAAGTCGGCGGGAGTCGCCTTCTGTTGCCCCGCGGCGATGCCGTCGGCGATCACGCGCACGATCAGGTCGCAAGAGCGGATGGCGTCGTCGTTGCCCGGGATGACGTAGTCGGCTTCGTCCGGGTCGCAGTTCGTGTCGACGAGCGCGACGACCGGGAGGCCGAGCCGCCGAGCCTCGCGCACAGCGAGCTGTTCTTTCTTCAGATCCACGATGAAGACGGCGTCGGGCTGGCGCTTCATGTCGGCCACCCCGCCGAGGTTCTCGTCGAGCTTCTCCAGCTCGCTCAGCATCGAGATGCGCTCCTTCGCCGGCAGCAGGTCGAGCTGGCCCTCGTCCTTCAGGCGCCGGAGCTCGTGCAGCCGGTCGATGCGGTCGGAGATCGTGCGCCAGTTGGTCAGCAGCCCGCCGAGCCAGCGATGGTTGACGTAGGGCATGTTGACGCGCTTCGCCTGCTCTTCCACGGCGCCCTGGCTCTGCTTCTTCGTTCCGACGAAGAGGATCGAGCCGCCTCGCTCGGCGACGTTGCGGGCGAAAGCGTGGGCATCTTCGAGCAGCTGTAGCGTCTGCTGCAGATCGATGATGTAGATGCCACCGCGCTCCGTGAAGATGAAGCGGCGCATCTTTGGGTTCCAGCGTCGCGTCTGGTGGCCGAAGTGAACTCCAGCCTCCAGTAGCTCGCGCATAGAGACGACGGACATCGGGATCAGGTCCCCTTTCTGGTTGATGTGATTGCTGCCGGTGGGGCCTGGCTGGAACCGGCATCCGTCGAACGCCGGCACCGCCACCCAAGCTGATCCGCCGGGTCGGGTGCGAAAAACCGCTGCATTCTAGCGGCTAGAAAGCGACCCTGGCGCGCTCCAGAGCCGTAGTCAGATCGTCGGGCAGGGGCGACTCGACCTCAACTTGCTCCTCCGTGAACGGATGCGGGAAGACGAGCCTGCCCGCATGGAGGAACTGCCTCTCCAGATCGAGCTCTCTCGATCGTCCGTAGACCGTGTCGCCTGCCACCGGCAGGTCGACCGCCGCCAGATGAACACGGATCTGATGCGTTCGTCCGGTCTCGAGTCGCACGTCCAGAAGCGTGTGGCGCGCCAGGGCCTCCTTCACCTCGAAGTGCGTGATCGCCTCGCGCGGCTTGTCGGTGTCGAGGGA
>CATPAS010000057.1 GCA_955652075.1 uncultured Gaiellaceae bacterium
GCATCAGGAGCCAGAGACAGCCGCCGACGAGCGGCGCGGCGACGTTGCCGCCGTGAATCGCGCGTACGTACGGATCGTCGGGATCCCGCGGAACGTCGCCGGTGCCGTCGCCCGTGAGCACTTGCAGGAGCCGGTTGCGCGTGAACGGCGTCGCATCCTTGTCGCCGACTCCGACGAGGCCGTAGCCGTAGACGGTCGCGAGCCCCGTCCGCTGGCGGATCGCAACGTGCAGCGCGGTGATGTCCGAGTAGCCGACGAAGGGCTTCGGGTTGGCGGCGATCACACCGAAGTCGATGTGCGGGATCGTCTGCGCCGAGCCGTAACCGCCCTGGAGGGCCTGGACGACGTTCACCTCCTCGTCGGCGAACATGGCAACGAGATCCGAGGCACGCCGCCTCGGATCGCCGGCCACGTAGTCGTCGCGGTCGAAGACGCCGTCCGCAAGCTTGACCCGGTAGCCCTGTGCCTCCCACCACTCGACGCCGCGCAAGATCTCGGAACGCGCGTCGTACGGGCTCGCGGCCGCGACCACGCCGATCGTCCCACCCGGGGGAAGCGGCGGTCCGAACAGGGATGCGGCAGTCATCGCAGGTTCGTTTCTATCGCGTAGGCAGGTCGCTCGGGCGGGGCCGAGGCAGCGGAAAGACCTTGCCGTCGGCGGCCGCGGCCATCCGATCGAGGCGCCGGGTGAGCTCCTTGCGGGAGGCCGCCAGGTGTCTGCGGAGACTCCGCTCGAGCCAGGCGCCTTGTGGGCGCGCGCCCGACTCACGGCGAAGGCTTGCGATTTCGTCCCACAGATCCGGGCCGATGTCGGGGTCTCCCTGCGCCGCCCAGCAGGCACGCGGGGCGCGCCGGCCGCGGCGGGCGTGTTCGATCCGGAACGCGTCCCGGCCCAGATCAGCGCAGAGCCAGTTGAGTCCGACGCGGGCCAGCGCGTTGGCGGCGCTCCGGTGCCGGCGCGCTTCGAGCTCGATCAGCCCCTTCTCCAGGAACCGAACGTCCGCCGCCGTCTGTTCGTGCGGGTAGCGAGCGGCTTCGCGCGCATCGAGCCCGTGGAGGCCGCGGCCGACCGCAGTGAAGGCCTTCCGGCCGTTGGCGCGAGCGAGGTTGTCGAGGCCACGCTGCAGCCGCTTGTGCTCGAGCTTGCCGAGCGAACGTCGAACGTCGAGGGCGCGGGCCGCGTAGTCGAGCGCGCCGACATCCGCTTGGAGCAGCAACCTTGCGCACACGCGCGTCAGCCGTTCGAGGTAGTCGAAGTCGACGCGGTCGGACGTGTCGTACTGCGTGTGGTACTCGGTGTGGTCGAACTCGGACGTAAACGTCGAGACGTTGATGCCCGGGACTCCCGCTGCGAGGAAAGGCCAGACCTCCGTCCACGTGGATGGTGCGGCCAGCCTGTAGCCGTGAGGAAGCAGGTTGTCGCGCGCAGCTCGACGGCAGATGCGCCGCGCCCAGCCCGCCAGCTCAGGCGGAGCGTCGACGACGAACGGCGCAGGCCGTCCCGAGCCTTCGACATTGAGGTAGAAGCTGGAGCCCGTCGACCACTCGCGATGTTCGGCGACGATCTGGTACCAGGCGCCGTAGCACCAGTCGTAGGAGGACCGCGCGATGCCGTACTCCTCTGCGGTGTGCGAGACGAACGCAATCGGCCGTTCGAGCCGAATCCCTTTCGCAGCGAACGCGCGCGCGAGCGCGAGTGTGACCGCGACGGCGCTCGCATCGTCGAACGCCCCGCCGAACCAGCCGTCGTGGTGACCGGCGACGATCGAGGGAGCGCCGTCGCGGCGTCCCGGCAGGATGCCGACGACGTTCGCAGCCTCGGCGCCGGGAGTGAGCGGCGCCGACAGGACGACGCGCACGGCGTCGCCCTCGTGCGCTCTCAACTCCGTTGCATCTTCCTTGCGAATGGTCACGCACGACGGCGCTTCGGCGTGCCACAGCCCGTCGAACGTCCCGAGCGCGCGCGGTGCCTGGTAGTACGGCCCTCCGGGCGGGGACGTCACCACCATCGCGGCCGCGCCGCGGAGGCCGAGCTCGAGTCCGACGTGGTACGGCCAGAGCCGCTCGACTTCCCAGTCGACGAGTGCGACTTTGCCGCCGACGTCGATACCGTCGAGCTGCTTCCTTCCGGCCCGCCCGACGTACACGAGCTGGCCCCGCACGCCGCGTGGCCCGGTCTCCGGAACGCCGCCGAACGATGCGCAGTCGAAGCGATGCCCGGTAGCGAGCTCGACGGAGGCGTTCTGGAGCCGCCACGCGTCGACGGGCACGGGCTCCTCGACGACGTCCGTCAGTCCGGCAGCGCGGAGCTCGCCGGCAGCGAACGCGGTCGCCTGCCGTTCCTCCGGCGTTCCGGCCACGCGAAAGCCAAGCGGATGAGAGCGGAACGACTCGAGCCGCTCGACCACATGCCGCAGGTATTCGCCGGAGATGTCGAGGTGTTCGTACGGGACTGTCACGCCGCTCCTTCCTCGACGCCGAGCAATACCTCGCGCACAAGTGGGCCGAGCGCTTCGAGGTCGTAGCCACCCTCTTGGACGAGCACCGTCGGTAGTCTCAGCTCGCCGAGAATGCGCCCCGCGTGACGGAAACCCTCTGCCGTGACGGAGAGCGGGCTCTCGGGATCGCCGGCTGCTGCGTCGACTCCCAGCGGGACCACCAGCGACGTCGCCTGTTCTGCACCGGCCCAGGCTGCGAGTTCCTTCACGGCGTCGAGCCAGGGCTCGTCGCCGGCGCCCGGCGGCAGCGGCAGGTTCTTGTTCGCACCGGCGCCGACGCCCGCGCCCGTTTCGTCGGCGAAGCCGAGGAAGTGCGGAAACCAACCTGCACCGGGATCGACGTGGACGGAGCCGACGAGCACGTCGCCGCGCTCGTAGAAGATCTCCTGCGTGCCGTTGCCGTGGTGGGCGTCGACGTCGAGGACGGCAACCGGCCCACCGAGTCGGTGCGCCAACGCCGCTGCCGCGACCGCCGAGTTGTTGAGGTAGCAGGACCCGCCGTAGCACGCACGGCCTGCGTGATGGCCAGGCGGGCGGCAGCATGCGTACGCGCAGGGGGCGCCTGCGGCGACGAGGTCGGCGGCCGTCAACGCCGTGTCGACCGCAGCACGCGCAGCTTCCCAGGTTCCCGGACCGACAAGGGTCATCGTGTCGTACGCGAAGTAACCGGGCTTCGCCCAGACAGCCGTCGGCACCGCCGCAGGCCGGCCGGATGTGAGCGCCGCATGGGCGAAGACGTAAGGCACGACGCGATCCTGGCCCGGGTCGCGATCGAGTCCCGCAGCGGTCCATTCATCCCAGGCGGACTCGAGAAAGCCCAGCAGCGCCGCATCGTGGACGGCATACAGAGCGGCGTCGGGATGCCGTTCTGCGTCCACGATGGTCGCCTCTGCTTCGACGAGCGCCGCAAGGATCGCAGCTGCGCGCGCCGCCACCTCGGTACCCGGCGAGCGTACCCCGACCCAGATCTCGCCGCCCGGATCGTGCAGCCGGCAGCGGTCGCCCCAAACCACCGGCATCGCGAGCCTCACCGAGCGACCTTACGCCAAGCATGGCCTAGCGCGGCCTACTCCTCGACGACTTCGGCTGAATAGAGGTCGTAAGGCATTCGGTCGAGCACGTACTGCCGGGGATCTGCGACCGGGAAGAATCGCGAGACCGCGCGCTCGTTCAACCAGCTGAGCTGCGGGCTCGCGCCGAGCACCTCGGCGATCGCCGGCCGGTGGCCTCCCAACGCGGCGAACTCGACGCGATTGCGCCAGGGCTCGAGCATGTCGCGAGCCGCACCGGCGGCTTCCTCGATCAGCACACGTGCTTGCTCCTCGCGGCGTCGCCTGAAGCGATTCGCGGACGAGCCACCCTTTTTGTGGCGGTTCTTGACGAACCGCGAGCCAACCTTCGAGGCAACGAGCCGTTCGCCGTCGAACACACCGACGGCGTAGCCGCCGAGTCGAACGAGCAAAACGGCGACCATGTGCTCCTCGGCTAACGCGTCGAAGAGGGGCGCCAGCCGTACGTTGTCGTACTCCCCTTCGTGGGCGAGCCCGAAGGTTGGCCGGACGACGGTCACTCCCTCGGGCAACTCGATCCGCACCGCTCCGTCGGCGTAGACCGTCCTGCCAGACGCACCCTCGAGCCCGGCCAGACGCTTCCGCACGTTCGCGCGTCCAACGAAACGGGCCATACGGCGAGCGTAGCGTCCGGAAAAGAAAGAGCGCGACGGCTTGCTCGCACACGGCAGGGAAGGCGTGACGAACGCGCAGGCCTAACGCTCGTCCGAGCGTTGATCATCCGCTCGTACGAGCCGTAGCGCCGCCCGTTCCGGCGCATTGAGTTCGCGCAGCAGCTGCATCTCCAACCAGAAGCTCCCTCCGGTCTGAGGGTCGCTCAACTGGACCTCGGCGGGCGTCACGCTCCCCGGACTGAAGCCGACGACAACGAAAGTACGCCCGCCAAGAATGACGGAGTCTCCGATCAGCATTGCCGCAGTTCCTTCCAACCCCTCCCCGGGGCCTCCCTCACAGTTTCGCGATCTCGGCCGCCGAGTCAAGAGGGGCCGATGGAGTTACAGGCGCCGCCCGTCTTCGACCCAGCCCTTCGAGTAGGTTCTACAGCCTGCAAGTCTTCCTTAACACATGGGCGCCGCGGGTCTGATGATGTCGCGAAGGCGGGGTCACCATCGCATCACGTTGATCGGGCTTGGAGCCACGATCGCGACGACAGTCGTCGTTACGGTCGCGACGCCAAGCGCGACGACAGCCTCGCCCTCGCCGCCGTACGTCGTCGGGCTTCGCGTCGCGCGTTTCGTGGACATGAGCCGCCGGATCCGCGTGCCGGGTCACAAGACCGAACCGCGCCCGCTCGTGACGTACATCCGGTATCCCGCTGCCGGGACGCCCTCCGCCGGCGACGCGCCCGGGGCTCCGGCTGTCACCGGTCAGTTTCCGCTGATCGTCTTCGGCCACGGGTATGCCGTGACTCCCGGGACGTATTCACGCCTGCTGCGAGCGTGGACGCGCGCAGGTTATGTCGTCGCCGCGCCGGTGTTTCCACTCGGGAACGCGAACGCGCCGGGCGGCCCCGACGAAGCGGACATCGTCAACCAGCCCGCGGACATGAGCTTCGTCATCGACCAACTCCTCGCAGCCAACTCCGTCGCCGGTGGACCGCTCAGCGGTTTGATCGATCCTGCGCGCATCGCCGTCGCAGGTCATTCCGACGGCGGCGAGACGGCGCTCGCCGTCGCGTACGCACGTCCGTTTCTCGACAACCGTGTCAGGGCCGCCGTGATCCTGTCCGGAGCCCGGATCCCCGGTGCCCCCTTAACCTTTCCGAGCGGAAGCCCGCCGCTGCTCGCCACGCAGGGCACCGCCGACCGCCTGAACCCGCCGCGTTTCACGCGCAGCTTCTACCGTCTCGCAGTTCGCCCGAAGTTCCTCCTCACGCTGCCGCGTGCGGCGCATCTCCTGCCGTACACCGTCCAGCAACCGCAGCTCGGCATCGTCGAGCGCGTCACGATCGCGTTTCTGGACCGCTACCTGAAGAACGGACCACTGCGGCCGCTGATCGTCGCCGGTGTCGTTCCCGGCGTCGCCCGTCTCTCGGCTGATCCGTAGAGCGTTCCGTGGTCGGAACTGCATGCATTAGCAGCAGGAGGCTCGCCTTCGTCCTCACGGCCGCGGTCCCTTTCCTTGCGCTTGGCTCCGCAGAGCCGGCTTCATCGACGAACTCGCTGCCGCCGGGCGGAGGGTGGCACGCTGCGAGCTATCGCGTAAACGGCGCAAGCCCGGTTCTCATGGGTGTCCGCCGCTCTAACGGTTCCACGGCGTATGTCGCCTGGATAGACCACACGGCTACGAGGCTCGCCCTGTATCCGGGGCTGCGTGACCCTCCGTTCGCATCGCCGCGCGGACGCGGAGAGGTGCCGTCAGGCCAGCGCTGGCGCTTGCTCGCGACGTTCAACGGAGGATTCAAGTCCTCCGCCGGCGCCGGCGGCTTCGTCGTCAACGGACGCGTGGACGAGCCGCTGAGGACCGGATTCGGGACTCTCGTCGAGTTACCCGACGGGAGCCACGCGATTCTCAAGTGGGAAGGAAGGCAGAAGCCCAGCACACTCGTGCTCGCGCGCCAGAATCTTCCACCGCTTGTCTGGGCCGGCCGCCCGAGTCGCGCTGCAGCGGACGTCGCGCTCTGGGGTGCGACGCTCGGAGGCGGCGCCGCCGTCTGGCGCACGGCAGTCGGCGTCACGCAACTTGGTGATCTCGTCTTCGCAGCAGCCGGCGGCCAGACACCCTCGTCGCTCGCTGCCCTGATGGTCCAGCTCGGCGCCGTCCGTGCGATTGAGCTCGACATCAATCCCGAGTGGGCGTCCTTCGACGGATACCTGTCCCGTGGCGGCCGCAGGCCGGTTGAGGTCGTTCCGAATGCGCAACAGAGCGCGTACCGCTTCCTCACGCCGAACAACCGCGACTTCTTCGCCGTGTACACGCGGACGGGCGGGGGCCCGTTCGTCCCATTCCGTTAGCTAGCAGCCGCCGGGCGGCCCATACCGTCCCCTCCCGGGCGCCGGCTCGTACACCGTCCCCGGCCGGTCGAACTCCGCGAGATGGACGACGTACCACTCGCCGCGCCACGAGATCAGCGAGTAAATCCCGAACGATCGAAGCTGGCCGCGCTGCCGGTAGACCAGGCGGGATCCTGGGGCATGCCAATAGCCGATCCGGTTGAAACAGTGGCCGGGGTTGATCCACGCCCATTGCCGCGGCACCGAGACGTATAGAAAGGTCGCGCGGCCCGCCTCGCGGCCGAGGAGCGCATGCGCGGCCCGGATGTCAGCCCCGAACGCGCCGAGGAGACGGTCGCGATAGTCCGCTGCGGGATCGGAGATCTGCTTCACCTTGAGGTAGGCAGAGCGCGGGAAGAACGCTGGCATCGCAGGCTGAAGCGAGTCGGCGACGATCCCGTTCCACAGGGCGGTCATTTGCGCACGGAACCCTCGCGTGCTCGTCGACGGGAGCGCGCGCGTCTGCGGGAGCTTCCCCGGATCAGACGTGCGACCTATCGCGAGGCCGCTACCTGCCACCGCGGCGAGAAACACCGCAGCGGCCACGACCGTGGCAACGGCGACGCGTTCGAGCCTTCGCGAGCCCATGGGCGGAGTCAAGCAGGCCGGACGGCTCGGGGACCGTGGCTATCACAGGAGACCGCGGTAGAAGCCGACGACCACGATCAGCACGGCGGCGGCGATCAGCACGGCGAGCAGGATCCCCACCCACTTGACGAGGGTCAAGGCTCCTTCATGAACCGCTTTGCTGCCTCGGCCCAGTATGGGTCTCGTCCTGGTCGTTGATCGCGTCCCTCGAATGAGGGACGGGTAGGCGATGCCGTCAGCCGATGATCCCACTTGTCCTCCGGCGGTGTGGACGACGACGACGACAACTGATCCGCGCTGATGCAGCGGCCACAGCGCCCGACCGCAAGGGAGCGAAAGCGCAGATGGCACGACGACACCTCACTTTCCGAAGGACGGACGGCTGGGAGTACGGCCACGACGGCAGCGCAGCCGACGAGCAGCCACTCACGCCGGCGAAGAGACGACGTACGCTCGCAGCCATCGCCACCACGGTCTGCTTCGCAGCCACGGCGGTAACGGCGCTCGCCGACAACAGCACGTCCCTGACGCCCGACGGCTCCGCCACGCCGAGCGCCGCGGATGCGTCGACGTCGAGCGCTACGCAGCCATCCACGCCGGCGCCCGCCGCCGACCCTGCGAACCAGCCGCCGAATCCCGAGCCGAATGCCGGAAGCTCCTCGACACCGGCGCCGACCGCAAGCCCATCAACGCCTGCGGGCCCCGCGGCCGGATCCTCGGATGCTGCTGCTGCGATCGCAGCGCCGGCAACACCGGCAGCAACGGCCGCCGACTCATCGGTGGCACCTGCCACGACGGACACCACCTCGAGTGCAACGCCGAGCGCTCCCGACGCATCGCTCTCGGCCGATGCGTTGACTCCGATCAGGACCTTCTCTGCCCCTGCGACGCTGCCTCGCTCGGTCGCGCCGAACCGCCGGCCAATCCACAAGCCGGCGGCGTACCACCGCAGCCGTTCCACGACCGCCTTGCACAGCGCGTATGCATTGCCGCCGCTTCCGTTTCCGCTCCCCATGTTCGACGTGAGAGCGTGGGAGACAGGCCACCCGGCGGCGCCGAAAGGCGAGGCTGCAGTTGCGATCGCAGAGCACTACCTCGGCGTCCGGTACGTCTGGGGCGGCGCGGATCCGCTGAACGGGTTCGACTGCTCCGGGCTGACGCAGTTCGTGTACGCGCAACTCGGAGTGCAGCTTCCGCACTACGCAGCAACCCAATGGAACATGGGCCACAGAGTGGATCCCGGTCAACTGGAGCCCGGCGACCTGGTCTTCTTCGAGCCGCGCCTCGACGGCCCCGGCCACGTCGGCATCTACGTCGGCAACGACCAGTTCATCGCGGCGCCGCGCACAGGTGACGTCGTCCGGGTCGGCAGCCTCTCCTCCGTCGCC
>CATPAS010000058.1 GCA_955652075.1 uncultured Gaiellaceae bacterium
CCTCCGCACTGTGCATGGACAAGGATCTCTTCAAGAAGGTGCTCCGCGACAGCGGGCTCCCGGTTGCCCGGCACGTCGCCCTGCGGGAGGGCGACGCGGTGCAGAACCCGTTCGGCTTCCCGTGCTTCGTCAAGCCTGCGCGCCTCGGCTCGTCGGTCGGGATCACGAAGGCGCACGACGAGACGGAGCTCGGTGCTGCCGTCGAGCTTGCCTTCCGCCACGACGACAAAGTGCTCGTCGAGGAGTTCCTCGACGGGATCGAGGTCGAGGTCGGCGTGCTCGGCAACCGCGAGCCTGTCGCGTCCATTCCGGGGCAGATCGTGCCTCTGGGGCACGAGTGGTACGACTACGCGTCGAAGTACGACGAAGGCGGGATGGAGCTCGTGATCCCGCCCGACCTGCCCAATGATGTAGTGGAAGAGGTGCAGCGGGCTGCGGTCGAATCGTTTCGCGTCACCGAGTGCGAGGGCATGGCCCGAGTCGACTGCTTCGTCGTCGCTGGCAATCGCGTCGTCGTGAACGAGCTGAATACGATTCCGGGGTTCACGTCGACGAGCGTCTACGCAAAGCTTTTCGACGCTTCAGGCATTCCCTACGAGGCGCTGTTGCGCCGTTTGATCGAGCTCGCTGTCGAGCGACACGAGCGCCGTGCGCGGCTCGAATACTAGGCTTGTCCGAACGCGCGCACCTCGTTCACGTGCGCGAAGTGCCCGCCCGGCGGCAGCTTCGTGATCCAGACGACGTAGAAGCGCTTCGGCGTAGACGGTTTGATCGCGAACCGCGTCGTCCGGCCGACGACACGATTGTCCGAGACCTTCTGCCCCGGGGTGCCCTGGATGTTTGTAGCGTGAATCTCGGCGCTGAAGCCCGGCGTGTCCGTGACCACGGTGATACGGGACAGCTGGACCACCCCGCGGGCATCGAGCACGAGCCCGACGCCGGGTTTCTTCACTCCCGCAAAGCCGCTGCTGTAGTTCTCGGTCGTCCAGTAGGTCTGGATCTTGCCGTCCGTGGCCTTGGGCGCGACGCCGTCGTTCTCGATGCCGTCGCCGAACGGATCGTATGCCCCGACCCCGGCGATCGTGATGGGCGCACCAATGGGAACGCCCTGTCCGTGGCCGCGGAGCGTGAGCAGTCCCAGCACGACGGCGGCGACGGCGAGCGCACCGAGCAGCCCGATGAGGACGGGCAAACGTGAGACGGGCTTGCGGTGCCGCTGCTGTTGCAGCCGGTGCGCAGCCGGGACGACCATCGTGACGGCGCTGTCCTCGCCACTGTCGAGCTCGGCGAGACACGCCTCGATCTCCGCGGCGAAGTCGTCCATCGTGGGAAAACGATGCTCGGGATCCTTCTCCAGCGCGCGGTCGACCATCTCGGCGATGCGCAGAGGCACGTCGCCCCGCGCGTCCAGAACGCTCGGTGACGGTTCCTGGATGTGCTTCATCGCAACCGCGACGAAGCTCTCGCCGGGGAACGGCACCTCTCCGGTCAGCATCTCGTACAGCACGATCCCAAGCGAATAGACGTCCGTGTACGCCTCGACGGGCTGACCGCTCGCCTGCTCGGGAGCGATGTAGTTCGACGTCCCGAGGATCGTCCCCGTCTGGGTCATGCCGTGCTCGACGTCGAGCGAACGTGCGATGCCGAAGTCCGTGACCTTGGCGCGGCCGTCCCCGTTCAGCAGGACGTTCTGCGGTTTCACGTCACGGTGCACCAGTCCGTGCTCGTGGGCGAACGCGAGTCCGCGGGCGATTTCGAGCGCGATCTCGAGCGCATCGCGCACACGCAGTCGGCCTTTGCGGACGACGAGCTCCTTCAGGTTCTCGCCGTCGATGTACTCGAAGACGATGTACTGCCGGCCGTCCTCCTCCCCCCGGTCGATCACCGTCACGATGTTGGGATGCTGGAGCTGTGCGACGGAGCGCGCCTCGCGCTTGAACCGCTCGACGAAGTCGTCGTCCTCGTTGTACTGCTGGTGCAGGACCTTCAGGGCGACGTTGCGTTCGAGCAGTGAGTCGTGGGCCTTGTAGACGCTCGACATCCCGCCGTGCCCGACGAGCTCCTCCAGCTCGTAGCGCCCCGCAATCGTCTCCCCGACCACCACGCTCGAAAGCTACCCGCCCGTCGCTCGGCGTACGCCTTTGATCAGCGGACGCGCACCTTGCGCAGCCGCATGCCGAGCCACAAGCCCACACACCAGAGGATGTACAGCAGGGCCACGAGGCCGGCCAGGAACCAGACTGGAACGAGGTGGTTGCCCCGTCCGTCCCCGGCCCGGCCCGCGATGAGGGCGAGGGTCGAGATGCAGGCCAGAACCGCACCGAGGCCGATCACGAGCCGCGGCCGTCCGATCCCGGTCGCGCCGAAGGCGAGCGGCAGCGCGAGCGCGATCACGGCGATGAGATACCCGGCCACTGCACGGGTATCGGCGCCGCGTCGGGCGAACGTGAACCGGGCGTCTAGCCGAGGACCGAGCCGAGCGCGTCTTCCCAGACGCCGAGCGCCTCATCGAGCTCGCCCTCCGAGATGACGAGCGGCACGAGCACGCGGATGCAGTTCGAGTAGATCCCTGACTTGAGCAGGAGCAGCCCACGCGCCGAAGCGGCCTCGACGACAGCCGCTGCGAGCTCGGGGGCAGGGTCCTTCGTGCCACGGTCGTGAACGAGCTCGATCGCAAGCATCGCACCGAGCCCGCGCACGTCGCCGATTGCGTCCCAGCGCTGCTGCCAACCGTGCATTCGGCTGCGGATCGTTTCGCCGATCTGGCCGGCGCGCTCGACGAGACCCTCTTCCTCGAACACGTCCAGCACGGCAAGGGCGGCGGCCTGCGCGACGGGGTTGCCGACGTACGTGCCGCCGATCGCCGAGTCGCCCGGCGCGTCCATGATCTCTGCCTTCCCGACTACGCCGGACAGCGGCAGACCCGCTGCGATCGACTTGGCGATCGTCATCAGGTCCGGTTCGACGTCGTAGTTCTCGATCCCCCACATCTTTCCCGTGCGTCCGTAGCCGGTCTGCACTTCGTCGACGACGAGCACGATGCCGTTGTCGTCGCAGATCCGGCGCACGCCCTCGAGGAACTCGGGCGGTGCGACGACGAAGCCGCCTTCACCTTGCACCGGTTCGATGACGATTGCCGCGACGTTTTCGGCCGCGACGGTTGTCACGAACACGCGCTCGAGCGCCGCGAGGGCTACGGAGGCGCTCGGGCCGCGGTAGTCCTGCGCGAATGGCACCCGGTAGACCTCGGGCGCGAACGGGCCGAGCCCGGCCTTGTAGGGATGAGTCTTGGACGTGAGGGTGAGAGACAGCAGCGTCCGCCCGTGGAAGCCTCCCTCGAAGGCGATCACCGCCGGTCGCTTCGTGTACGCGCGCGCGAACTTGATCGCGTTCTCGACGGCTTCCGTGCCCGCGTTGAAGAACGCGGCCTTCACCGGACCGGAGATGGGCACGGTCGCCACGAGACGCTCGGCGAGTGTGACGTACGTCTCATAGGGGACGATCGTGAAGTCCGTGTGCAAGAACTTCGCGGCCTGCTCCTGCACGGCGTCCACGACGCGCGGATGGGCGTGGCCGACGTTGAGGCAGCCGACGCCGCCCGTGAAGTCGATGAAGGTGTTCCCGTCGACGTCGGTGAGCGTCGCGCCCTCGCCGCGCTCGATCACGACGGGCAGAAAGATGGAGAGTGGGTCCGCGATCACGCGGTCCTTCCGGTCGAGGATCTCCTTGGAGCGGGGTCCCGGGACCGCCGTTCTGAGCTCGATCGCCTTCGTGGTCGCCATGGGCCTGACGATAGCGGAGTCAGCGGCGCCCTGAATACCTGTATAGGGGTGTTGCAGGCGCCTACCGAAAAGCTGGTGTGGACAACGCCTTGACCGTGTAGATACCGCGGGCGTTCCACAGCATGAAGCCCTTGGCGTGCTCGAGCCTTGCCGCCTGGATCTGGTCCTGCACGTCCGTCAGCGTGTAGGTGCGGCGCAGGGAGAAGTCCTGCAGCCATGGGATCAGCTTGGTCGCGCGGCCTCGCACGGCGTTCCGGAAGTCGCGCAGCGAGTAGGCCACCGTTGTGCCCGGGCGAGAGTCCGGGTTGATGATGTTGTACTCGCCCGAGACGTAATGAGACGGGTAGACCATGGGATAGATGGCGTCCACGTAGGGCGCGATCCGGCGCGGGAACTGCCCGATCCCCAGGTTCCGGGTGGCCGAGAGCCCGAAGACGTCCACCGAGATGCGCACCCCCAGGGGTTTGAGGCGCTCCTGCGCGTACTTGGCGAACATCGGGATCGTCCAGCCCATCGGCTGCGCGTGCTTGCCCGGGTAGCGGATCTGTGAGATGTCGCCGTCGCTGGGGAACCGGACGTAGTCGAACTGGATCTCGTCGAAGCCGAGCTTTGCGGCCTGCTCGGCGATGTCGACGTTGTACTTCCAGACGCGCTGGTCGTAGGGGTTCGTCCACCCGAGCCCGGCGTTGTTGAGCCAGCGCGAGCCGTCGGCGCGGCGGATCGCGAGTTGGGGAGCACCGGCCGCCAGGGCCGGATCCTCGAACGTCACGACCCGGCCGACCAGATACAGCCCGGCGGCGTGGATCGTCGCGACCGCTCGCTGGGCGTTGTAGTAGCGCTTCGCAGAGCCGATTCTCTTGGCGAGCGGGACGTCGACCGGGAAGCCGACGTCTCCGTTCTCGTCCTTGACGTCGAGCTCGATGGTGTTGAGGCCCGCCGCCTTCATCGCGACGTACTCGTTGAGCTTCCCGGGGAGACCCGCCAGCGCCATCGTGACGTGGAGGCCGCGTACCTCTGCGGGCAGCGGCCGCGGCTGCAGGACCTGCGGTGTGGGCGCCTGCGGCGCACGGGCTGCTGCGCGCACCGTCTTGTGTCCGTGCACGTGGGTCGCGATCACGCCTCCGACGACTCCGGCCGCGATCAGTGCGAGCAGCGCGCCGGCAGCGATGAGCCGCTGTTTGTGCCGTCGCTGGCGCGCCTCGGCTCGCCGGAGCTTGTAGCGAGCGTTCGGATCGACAGGCTGGAGGACGTACCTCGTGGGCAAGGTGTGGAAAACTAACAGAGCCTGGACGGCCCGTAGAATCGGCCCCGATGGTCCTTTCAGACCGCACGATCGCCCGATTCCTGGAGGAAGGCCGGATCGAGATCGATCCCTACGACGAGTCGCTGCTCCAGCCTTCGAGCGTGGACGTCCGGGTCGACCGGTTCTTCAGAGTTTTCCACAACAACCGCTATCCCTATATCGACGTTCGCAAAGAGCAGGAGGACCTCACCGAGCTCGTGGAGGTGGACGACGGAACGCCCTTCGTGCTCCACCCAGGAGAGTTCGTCCTCGGCTCGACTCTCGAGCGCATTCGACTGCCCGACGACCTCGTGGCGCGGCTGGAGGGGAAAAGCTCGCTCGGCCGGCTGGGCCTGCTGATCCACTCCACGGCCGGCTTCATCGATCCGGGCTGGGACGGTCACGTGACCCTGGAGCTCTCGAACGTCGCGAACCTGCCGGTGACGATCTATCCGGAGATGAAGATCGGCCAGATCTCGTTCGTCCAGCTCACCGAGCCCGCAGCGACGCCCTACGGGACCGGCGACATCGGCTCGAAGTACCAGGGCCAGCGCGGTCCGACGCCCTCGAAGTACTGGCAGAACTTCCAAAAGGAACCGACGGGTTGATCCTGGTCACCGGGGGCACGGGCTTCGTGGGAGGCCACGTCGTCCACGAGCTGCGCGGCCGCGATCTGCCCGTTCGCTGCCTCGTCCGTGATCTCCGCAGGGGAGCCAAGCTCGCAGCCTGGGGGTGCGAGCTTGCCGAAGGCGATGTCACCGATCCGGAGAGCCTGAGCAGGGCGGTCGCCGATGTCGACACGGTCATTCATCTCGTGGCGATCCGGCAGGGCCCACGCGAACGGTTCCACCGGATCATGATCGACGGAACGCGCGATCTGCTCGGTGCGGCAAGAGACGCCGGCGTTCGGCGCTTCGTCTACATGAGCGCCCTCGGGACGAGCGAGGAGACGAGAGAGCTCGTGCCCTACTACGGGGCGAAGTGGGAAAACGAGCAGCGGGTTCAGGCCTCGGGCATCCCGTACGTGACCTTTCGGCCGAGTTTCGTCTTCGGTCCCGACGGCGGCATCCTGCCGACGTTCGTCAAGCTCGCGAAGCTGACGCCGGTGACTCCGATCATCGGCAGCGGCCGCCAGCGCATCCAGCCGATCTGGGCCGACGACCTGGCGAAGTACTTCGCGGAGGCCGTCGGGCGAGACGACGTCGTAGGATCAGTCTTCGAGCTGGGGGGCCCGGACGTCGTCAGCTGGAATGAGTTCTGGGAGCGGCTGAAGCGCATTCGCGGCATCCGGCGGCCGAGCCTCCACGTCCCGGTTGGCCTGATGAAGGTCAATGCCCTGCTGACGGAGCGGTTGCCGGGCGACATCCCGCTGACGCGTGACCTCCTAAAGATGC
>CATPAS010000059.1 GCA_955652075.1 uncultured Gaiellaceae bacterium
CGCGAGCGGCCCGCGGGGACGCGTGATCTCGAGGATTCCGAGCCGGCCGCCGGGCCGGAGAACACGACGCAGCTCCGAGAGCGCCCGCTGCAGATCGTCGACGTTCCGCACGCCGAAGCCGACGGTCGCCGCGTCGAAGCTCGCGGCGTCGAAGGGAAGCTCCAGCAGATCCCCGCGGATCCACTCGAGCTCGGGCGCCTTGCGACGCGCGCGCCCGAGCATCGGCTCGGAGAAGTCGATCCCGGTCACGCGGCCACCGGCCCGTGCCGCGGCGACCGCGAGGTCGCCGGTGCCACAACAAGCATCGAGCACTGCGTTGCCGGGCCGGACTACTGCGTCGGCCGTCAACCGGCGCCAGCGCCGATCGAGCCCCGCCGTCATCGTGTGGTTCATCGCGTCGTACACCGGCGCGATGCGATCGAACATGCGGCGGACTGCGTCCGGCGCCAACTGACCGGACTCGTAGTTGACGCTCACTCTCCCCACCGCTTCGAGACCTCAACATCGAGACCGAGCTGGTCCAGCGCACGCGCAATGATGAAGTTCACGAGATCGTCGACCGTCTCGGAACCGTGGTAGAAGCCGGGCGCGAGGAACAACACCGTTGCGCCCGCTTCCTTGATCGCGAGCATGTTCCTCAGATGGATCAGGGACAGCGGTGTCTCGCGCGGCATGACCACGAGTTTCCGTTCCTCCTTCAGCGCAACCGATGCAGCCCGGTGGATGAGGTTCGACATCGCTCCCGAGGCAATCGTCCCAAGCGTTCCCATCGAGCACGGACAGATGACGTACGCGTCGACCTTCGCCGAACCGCTGGCGTACGGCGCCTTCCAGTCGTTCGGCTCGTAGACCGTCACGTTCCCGCCCTGGGCGTGCTCGAGCAGACGTGCGAGCGTCTCGTCGCGGGACAATCGCGGGTTGCCGTACAGCTCGGTTGCAAGCACCTCGATGCCGGCGCTCGATGCGCAGATGCCGAGCTCCACGCCGGCGCCGGCGAGGGCCTCGACGAGCCGAGCCGCATAGGGAGCGCCCGAGGCGCCCGTTATGCCGAGAAAGACTCGCACCGCGGGCCTATTTCGGGCCCTTGGACGCGAGGAGGAACGCCGCCAGTTGCGAGAGCTGCTGGTCGTTGAAGCCGAACTTCGGCATTACGTTGTTGCCGAACTTCGACGGGTCGCGGATGTACTGCATGAAGAACTGCTTGTTGCGTCCCTTCGTCCCTTCGGCGCTGAGATCGGGCGCACCCTGGTTCGAGCTCCCGGTGCCGAGGTACGTGTGGCAGGCGGTGCAGCCGGAGCTGGCGAAGATCTTCGCGCCGGCGATCGCCTCCGCATTGTTCGCGAAGCCTTGCCGTTGGGCCCAGGTCGGGACCGCCTGAACGACCTCGCTCGCGAGCGCCTCCTTCGCGGTTGCCCCTTTGTACGTCAGGACGCCCATCGAGAGCACGACGAGGATTGCGCCGATGACGGCGACGGGCCGCCGCGTGAGCCGCCGCTCCATCCGCCGGTCGATGAACGGAATCAGGAACGCGATGATCAGCAGGATCGTCGGGATCCCGACCGTGCCGAGGATCACCGAGTCCGGCCACTTGAAGATTCGGAGCAGGTAGAAGAGGAAGTAGAAGTACCAGTCCGGCCGCGGGACGAAGTTCGTCGTTGCGGGATCGGCCGGATCCGAGTAGCGCGGGCCGAGCAGACACGAGTCGCCGCTGCCGCACGTCTTGGGGTCTGCGCCGGACGTGAAGTACCACACGGCCGCAAGCCCGATGATCACGGAGACCACGACGAGGCTCATCACCGTGTCCTCGAACATCGCGTACGGATAGAACGACTTCCCGCGCTTCTTGACGTCTTCCTTGTACTTCGCGTACTGTCGACGCCACTCCTCGGTGGTCGCCATCAGGCGTCGTCACCTCCATTGCGGCGCCAGCCGCTGCGCGCGACCGGCTGCGTCAGCCCGCTGCGCCCGTTGATCCCAGGCTCGTCGGCCCCGTAGTCCGAGCCGGCAGCCTCGCGCGACCAGGGCGGGGACGACACGCCGAGCCGGATGACGAGATAGAGATGGAGTCCGATCAGGGCGAAGATCAAGCCTGGAATCAGGAGCATGTGCAGCGAATAGAAGCGGCTGAGCGTTTCGTTGCCGATCTCGGCGCCGCCGCGTAAGAAGTCCGCCAGGAACGGCCCGAGGAACGGCGCGGTGCCGTTGAGGTTGATGCCGACGACCGTCGCCCAGTAGGCCGTCTGGTCCCACGGGAGCAGGTAGCCGGTGAAGCCTTCCAGCATCCCGACGGCGAGGAGCGTCACGCCGATGATCCAGTTCAGCTCGCGCGGATACTTGTACGCGCCGAACAAGAACACGCGCGCCATGTGGAAGAACATCAGGATGATGAAGACGCTCGCGCCCCACTTGTGCATGCCGCGCACGAGCCAGCCAAGCGTGAGGTCGTTGGTGATGTGCTGGATCGACTGATACGCGTTCTGCGGATCGGGCTTGTAGTACATCGCGAGAATCACGCCGGTGACCGCCTGCACGAGGAATGCAGTCAGGGTCGCGGAGCCGAGTGTGTGCCACCAGCCCGTGTCGCCCGGGACCTTGCGGAAGAGGAAGTACCGCACTGCGCCGACCAGGCCCGAGCGCTCTTCCAGCCAGTCGATCGGGTAGTTGATCGCAGCTTCGAGCTGGCGGCGCCGAGCGGACTTCTTGTTGCGCGTGGCAGTGGCCACTAGTGCGGAGGCTGCAGGGGGTAGAGGATCTGCTCCCAGCCGTCGACGTGCTGGCCGGGGCCGGCGAGCTTGTACTTGTAGATCACCGCGTCCTTGCCCTGTCCTGTCACGTGGGAGACGCTGTACGGCTTGCCGAGGACGAGACGGCCGTTCACGATCTCGAACGCGTAACGGTCGAGCGCGCGAACCGGCGGGCCCGAGACGCGATTGCCCTCGACGTCGTACTGGCCGCCGTGGCACGGACAGCCGTAGCCGCCGGCGGGGATCGTCGGGATCATCGTGATCCGTTGGCCCTTTTCGCCGTTGATCTCCTTCGTCTGGTTGTCCTGCACCGGGCCGTTCGGCTGGACCGGGCAGCCGAGGTGCGCGCAGCGGTTCGAGATGATCGTGAAGCTCGGCTCGCCGTTCAGCTGACCGTTGTTGCGGATGTACGCGGTGCGATGCGTCACCTCGCCGGCCGCCGGGCTCATGAAGAACTTCGTCACGAACCACTTGCCTTCCGGGAAGTTCGCGAGCGGGCCGAGGTCGACCTTCGGATACCCCTGCCCCTTGAACGCGGGAACGATCATGAAACCGACCGCAGGCACGGTCACGAGACCGCCGATCACGCCACCCAGTCCGAGTGTCGCGCCCTCGAGGAAGCGGCTGCGCGGGAAGCGC